>JAZRBK010000220.1:0-1972 GCA_045635025.1 Candidatus Scatosoma sp. | reverse complement strand
TGTGTGGTTTTGGCGGAGAACAATTAGCGGAAAATATTTTAACAGCTGATTGTATTATTCCTATTACCCTTTCTATGAGTACATTTATGTACGAAGCTTTGCTTAAAGTAAACGGTCAGAAATATAAGCAGTTTATTTTGACGGATATAGATAGAAAGTATTCTGCAATGTTGAAAAAGGGCGCAACGACTTTCTGGGAAACGGAAGATGGGGCGGCGGCTCTTTGTGATACGGGTACGCTTTGCCACGGTTGGTCTGCAATGCCCATTTATTACTATACTTTATTAAATCAAAAAGAGTATTTTGACGGGAGTTTATAACTTTCAATGACGGTTAAAGAGTATATATTCGCTCATATAGCGGAAACAACAAGGAAAAGCGACGGGAAAGACCCTGACTTGGTGGTTTTGCCGAAACCTTATACCGTTCCCAGTATAAAAGATTCCTTTCAAGAAATGTATTATTGGGATACTTATTTTACGAATAAGGGCTTGATTTTAACTGGAAATATTCAGCAAGCAATCAACAATCTGGAGAATTTTGCATTCTTGATTGAGAAGTTCGGGTATATTCCTAACGGTACAAGAAGTCCGCTTTTGAATCGTTCACAACCTCCGTTTTTTGGGCTGGCGTTAAAGGATGTTTGGAGTGATTTAACAAGCGAGCAAAAACAACGCTTTGCGAATGCGTTGAAAGTGGAATATTCCTTTTGGCAAAGCCGCCGTACAAACGCTGACGGATTTGAACATTATGACGCGGAAACAAACGACGATGAATACCTTGCCTTTACATATTTTTATGAACGCCGTGTAGGGGTGAAAACACCGCATACGATAGAACGGGGTAGAGATATTATGGCGGAAGCCGAATCTGGTTGGGATTTTTCGCCTCGTTTCCCTAATGGTTGTACAAAGTATGCGGCGGTGGATTTAAGCAGTTTGTTGTATGCCGATGAAATCTTGCTGGCGGAGATAGATACGGACAATGCAGATATTTGGTTGAAACGTGCAAACCAACGAAAGGAAAAAATGTCGGCAATGCGAGGCGAAAAAGGCGTGTATTTCGATTATGATTGCACTTCTTCAACACCGTCGGGCGTGTATAGCTGTGCGGGCTTTTTTCCTTATTTCGTGGGTGTGATCAACGATAAAGAAGGGTTTGGACAGTTGCTTGCGGAACTTGAATATCCCTATGGCGTAGTGTCCGCGAAAACCGAGCAAAAAGGCTTTCAATGGGCAACTCCAAATGGTTGGGCTCCCTTATTTTACGTGTGCGTGGCGGCGGCGATTGCCGTTGGTGATAACGTTTCCGCAAAGCGTATTGCGAAAAAATATATTCATATATTGGATGAAATTTTTCAAAAGACGGGTGCTTTATATGAAAAGTATGACGTGGTTACGGGCAAAATCGGTATTGGTGAAGAATACGGTACGCCCGAAATGCTCGGTTGGACTGCGGGGATTTACTTATCCTTGCAACAGTATTTAGAAAACGGAAAGTTGATATAAACAGGAGAACGTTATGAACAAATTATCTTTCCCGAATCCTATTTTTATCCGTGAAGAAACGGAATACTTAAACGACGGATGGTTGTTTTCGTACGACAACGTAACTTGGCAACCCATTCGTGTACCTTATGCTCCTGAAAGTATATTGTCGGGGATTGGCAATACGGATTTTATCCGAAATTGTTATTATAAAAAGAAATTCACCTATACGAAAAAGAAGGATGGTGCGTTGCTTTATTTTGGCGCGGTGGATTATAAAACGGTGGTGTATTTAAATGGCGTGTGTGTGGGTATGCATATAGGCGGACATACGACTTTTTCATTGGATATTACCGCTTACGTTCAAGAAGGGGAAAACGAACTTTTCCTCATCATTAACGATGAAACGGTAAACAGTCAAGCACACGGAAAGCAGTCCTTCCAAAAGGATTCGTGGGGGTGTTTTTATACCCGTACAACGGGCA
>JAZRBK010000219.1:0-5917 GCA_045635025.1 Candidatus Scatosoma sp. | reverse complement strand
TTGAGTGAATTTAAAATACCAAGAGGAATTACTGTGATTTCAGAGTATTTAACGTTTGATTGTGCGAATATGAGCAAAGTGTATATTCCTAAAAGTGTAACAAAAATTGAAAAATCGGCTTTTGGTTTTAATAGTTCACGCTATGTGCCACAAATCTATTACGAAGGAACAAAAGAAGAGTGGAGTAAAGTTATTGTAGAGGAAGATAATAGACAGTATACATATTTAGACAATTTTATTTTTAATGCAAAATGGTAAAAACTCAATTTTAGATAAGTGCATTTCACTTGTATATTTATTAATATAGATTAGACTAAAGAATCAAAACAATGACAGCTATTTTATGAGTGAAAGACATCTTGCACTTACAAAAAAGCTGTAAGTAGCAAAAAGGACGAGATTTATTCAATCTCGTCCGTTTTCATTTATTAAAAGTTGGATAAAATGTTGCGACTTATAGTTGCCTTGACTTTGCGCGGTATAGATATAAAACAGGGGAAAGTCTTATAAAAAAACAAAAAATATCAACAATTAGAAAACAACAAATTTGCAAATAAAGCACACAAATAAATATTTGCATATTTGTGTGTCCGTGATATAATAGTGCTAACCAATAGAATGGGGGCGTAAAGATTTTTACTCGGTGCATTCGTATGGGTGAGGCGGCTTTACGTTTAGCTTATGGGCAAATACAGGATTTGTAATTCTGTTAAAAAGATAAAAAAACATTGAGGTGGTTAAAATGAAAAAGTTAAATCTGGCAATTATAGGTCAAGGTAGAAGCGGTAAAGATATTCACGGCGCGTATTATTTGAGCGCAAATAATCTTTATTATAACGTAAAATACGTAGTAGAAGCGGATGAAAGACGTCGTGAGATTTCCAAAGCCCGTTACGAAGGTTGTGAGGTTTTGGAATCGTATACCCAATTGTTGGATAAAAAGGATATCGACGTAGTTGTCAACGCGTCTTATTCGTATATGCATTTTAATATCACGAAAGACTTGTTGGAGCATGGCTTTAACGTGCTTGTGGAAAAGCCGTTCTGTCGCAATCTTTTTGAATGTGATACGCTTATCAATTTAGCAAAGAGTAAAAATCTATTGCTTGCGGTATTCCAACAAACCTTTTTTGCGCCTTTCTATAACTTCGCAAAGAAAGTAATCGATGAGGGCAAACTTGGAAAGGTGGAACAGGTTAGCATACGCTATAATTGTTTCAAACGCCGTTGGGATTGGCAGACTTTACAAAAAATGCTCGGTGGAAATATTTATAACACAGGTCCTCACCCTATCGGTATGGCGCTTGGATTTTTAGACTTTGACCCCAACGCCAAAGTGGCGTATTCCAAACTTTCGACCACTACGCAATCGAGCGGGGACTCTGACGATTATGCGAAAATCATTCTTGCCGCGCCGAATATGCCTGTGATAGATTTGGAAATAAACAACACGGACGCGTTCTGTGATTATACTTTGAAAGTTCAAGGCTCGAAGGGAACGCTTAAAATGACCACACAAAAATATAAAATGAAATACATTATAGACGGGGAAAATCCTCCTCAACCTTGTCAAGAGTCTTTCCTGCAAGACGATAAAGGCAATCCGTTGTATTGTTGGGAAAACTTTATCACGCACGACGAAGAGGGAGAATTCGACGGTACGGCGTTCGATACGGGTACGGCGAAGTTCTACGAAGATATGTACGTTGCATTGACGGAGAAAAAAGAGGTAAAATATCCCGCAACGCTCGTCAAGCAAATTATCGGCGTAATCGACCGTGTTCATGCGGAAAATCCTTTGGAATTAAAATATTGAGGTTGATATATGTATAGAATAGGAATTATCGGTACGGAAAACTCACACGCGGCAGCGTTTATTGAAATCTTCAAAAACGATGCGAACTATTCGGATATGAAAGTCGTTTGCGTGGGAGGTATGTACGAGGATGCAAATCAAAAGCTCAAAGAAAAATATGGGGTTGAAATCATAAACGACCCCAAAGAAATGCTTGGTAAAATCGATGCGGCAATGATTACTTGCCGCGACGGAAAATACCATGCTCAGTACGCAAAACCGTTTGTTGAGGCGGGTTTGCCTGTTTTCGTAGATAAGCCTTTTACGGTAGACGGACAAGAGGCGTTGGAGCTTGTGCAGCTTGCGAAAGCAAAGAACGTTCCCCTTGTCGGCGGTTCGGCGGTGAAAAGCTGTTATGATATTTTAATGTTGAAAAACATGGTTGAAAAGGATAAAAACAACGTAAAAGGCGGTAGCATGGTCGCGCCGGTGAGTATGAAAAACGATTACAGTGGTTTTTATTTCTATTCTTCTCACCTTGCGGAAATGTGTTTGAACACTTTCGGTTATGACCCCAAAGCGGTAACGGCAAAAGAAAACAATGATAACGTGGTTGCGATGGTAGAATATGAAAATTATACCGTAAGCTTGCTTTTTGCTTCCTCTTTCGCAAAATATTTTGGGCAGGTGGTAACCGCAGACGGGCTTTACTCCCGCGAGGTGGATATTTCTATTATTTATAAGCATGAATGTGAAGAGTTTGCAAATATGCTTAGAAACGGAAAAATGAAATATAGCTATGAAGAACTGATAAAGCCCGTGTATTTATTGAACGCGATTTACGAGTCCTACACCACGGGAAAAAGGGTAATAATAAAGGGTAACTGAGTATTTAATCATGGCAAAATTAACGTTATCTGCGTTTTCCGACGAATATGCGGAAAGTTTAGAAGAGCAATGCAAAGCCTTAAACGCCTTTGGAATTGCATATATGGAGATTCGCGGGGTAAATGGGAAAAACGTATCCGCGCTTACCCAGAGCGAAGTGAAAGAGGCGAAAGCGATATTAACCGATTGCGGAATAAAGGTATCTGCAATCGGTTCTCCGCTTGGAAAGATTAATCTTAACGGAGATATACAGGCGCATTTAGAAACGGCTAAAAGGATATTTGAAACGGCGAACGAGCTTGGAGCAAAGTATGTCCGCGCGTTCTCTTTTTATCTCCCCGAGGGAAAGAAAAGGGAAGAGTGTAGGGGGCAGGTATTTGACGAACTTGAAAAGCTCGTTGTTTTGTCCGAGGAGTACGGCGTAACTTTATGCCACGAAAACGAGGCGCTTATTTATGGCGAAAGCCCTGAAAAATGCTTGGAAATCTTAGAGCATTTCGACGGTAGATTAAAAGCGGTGTTGGATATGGGCAATTTCGTTTTAGACGGATATAATCCAATGGGCGCATATAAGCTTTTGGAAAAGCATATTGAATATTTTCATATTAAAGACGCCCTGTATGCGGGAGCAATCGTTCCTGCGGGTAAGGGTGAGGCGCAAATTAAAGAGATTTTAGACGATTATAAAGTAAACGGAAAAAAAGATACGTTTATCACGTTAGAACCGCATTTGCAAACGTTTAGTGGATTAAACGCGCTCGTTGGGAAAACGTTTGAAAACCCGTATAAGTACAATGACCAAAAGGAAGCTTTTACGGATGCAGTAGCGAAATTGAAGGAGTTATTATGAAAGCATACAAGGTAGATAAACTTCAAGTGGAAATATACGAAAACCGCACGCTTATGGGCGAGGCGGCGGCAAGAGATATTAAGGCTAAAATTGCAAAGTTGCTTTCCGAAAAGAAAGAAATCAATATAATTTTCGCAGCTGCTCCTTCTCAAAACGACGTGTTAAAAGCGCTCGTGGAAGATAAAGAAATCGAATGGAACAGGATAAACGCCTACCACATGGACGAATATATCGGTTTAGACAAAGACGCACCTCAGGGTTTTGGTAATTTCTTAAAGGAACATATTTTTGGATTAGTGCCTTTTAAGAGTATAAACTATATAGATATAACGGCGACTGACCCAGAAAAAGAGGCGGAAAGATACGGAAAATTGCTAAACCAGCATCCCACTGATATTGTCATTATGGGAATTGGGGAGAACGGGCATATTGCGTTTAACGACCCTCCCGTGGCGGATTTTAACGATAAAAAAGCGGTAAAACCTGTGAAATTAGACGAGATTTGCCGTCAACAGCAGGTAAACGACGGTTGTTTTGCAAGTATTAACGACGTTCCTACGCACGCGATGACGTTGACAGTTCCTACGCTCGTGAAAGCGCCGTATTTATTCTGTATCGTACCTGCGCTGACGAAAGCGAACGCCGTATATGAAACGTTGAACGGGAACGTAGACGAGCATTGCCCTGCAAGCGTTTTAAGAACGCACGAAAATGCGAAATTGTATTTGGATAACGAGAGTTCGAAGTTATTATGATAAAGATAAAAAGCGATAAAATAATTCTCAATGAAGGCTTGTTCGACGGATACTTGTACGTAGAGAGGGGTAAAATCGCTGAAATATCCAAGCAAGATAAGGACGTCGAAGAAAGCTATGACTATACGGGCAAGTACGTAAGTGCGGGCTTTATTGATATACATACGCACGGGGCGGGCGGTTATGCGTTTATGAACAGTAGCGTAGAGGA
This sequence comes from Candidatus Scatosoma sp., assembly GCA_045635025.1. GTDB lineage: Bacteria > Bacillota > Clostridia > Christensenellales > Borkfalkiaceae > Scatosoma. The sequence goes on along the minus strand of JAZRBK010000219.1, from coordinate 1,418 downwards.
TGTAGTCAAAGGTTGCGATTATCATTTTAAGCATGGCACGACGAGTATTGTTCCGACGGTTTCTGCGGGCGAGTTTCAAACGATGAAGCAAGCCGTGGTAAATATCCATAACGCCAAGGGTAAGACGAAAGGGAATATTTTGGGCGCACATTTGGAAGGCCCGTATCTTTCGGCGAAGCAGGCAGGAGCGCAATGTCCTGCGTTTATCACGTCGCCGATAAAAGCGGATTATGAAAGCTTGATTGAAGAATACGGGGAAAGTATTACGCGTTGGACGTACGCCCCTGAGAACGATGAAAACGGCGAGTTTTGCAAATACTTAACGGAACATAATATTATTGCTTCGGCGGGGCATACGGATGCGGAATATAAAGATATGCAAACGGCAATCGAAAACGGGTGCAATTTAATTACGCATTTATATAGTTGTACGTCTACGGTAAAGCGAGAGCACGGCTTTCGCTCGCTGGGAGTCATTGAAAGCGCGTACTTGCGAGATGAGTTGTACGTGGAAATAATAGCGGACGGGACGCATTTGCCCGCCGACCTTATCAAAATGATAGTAAAAATCAAAGGGACGGATAAAGTTGCCTTGATTACGGATAGCTTGGAAATAGCTGGTACGGATATCAAAGAGGGCGTGATGAGCGGTACGGCGTTTATCGTGGAGGACGGCGTGTGTAAGCTCAAAGACCGTTCGGCGTTCGCAGGGAGCGTAGCTACGGCGGATTGTTTAATTCAAACGCTTGTAAAAGACTGCGGTTATCGTATTCCAACGGCGGTAAAAATGTTGACGGAAGTTCCTGCTGAAATCTTAAAAATCCGTAAAGGGAAACTTGTTGAAAATTACGATGCGGATATTATCGTCTTTGACGAAGATATAAACGTTTCGAGCATTTTTATAAATGGTAAAAAGGAGCAATAATATGCAAATGACGTTTCGATGGTACGGCGAGGGAAACGACCGTATCAAGCTATCGGACATCAAGCAAATCCCTGGCGTAAAGGGTATCGTGTGGGCTTTGCACGATAAAATGCCTGGGGAAGTGTGGCAGGAGAATGAAATCGCGGAAGTCAAAAAGCAATGCGACGAATAGCGTTTCAATATCGACGTAGTGGAATCGGTAAACGTACACGACCATATCAAAATCGGATTGCCGACAAGAGATAAATACATAGAAAACTACAAGCAGACGATTCGTAACTTGTCAAAGTTTGGCGTAAAGGTTATTTGTTATAACTTTATGCCCATATTCGACTGGACGAGAAGTAATCTCTTCCACCCCGTAGGCGACGGCTCCACAGCGCTCTTTTACGAGAAGAATATGATACAGGATGACTATAACGCTATGGCGCAGTACATTCTCGACTTTACCGAGAAGTACAATATGTCCTTTCCCGGCTGGGAGCCCGAGCGT
>JAZRBK010000218.1:0-5527 GCA_045635025.1 Candidatus Scatosoma sp. | reverse complement strand
TTCCATTTCCCACCAAGAACCGTCGATGAGCATTGCCACGTCGGGCGAAGCATTCGTCGGGGAATAAATGAAGTCTTTTTGTGCGTCCGTCATCTTATACGCGCTGTTAAACGCAAACTCGTTACTCCAAGCTCCCGTTTCCGCATCCGCTTGTTTTACGATTTTTTCAAGGAATTGAAGCGCGTAGAACTTACCTGCCTGACGGCTCATTTCCCAACCGTTTTGTTTGGTTTCCTCGTCGATAACCGTATCGTTCGGGTCCAATACGAACTCTCCGTTTACCACTTTACCAAGATTGGTTGCCGTACCGTCTAAGGTATAGTTCAAAATCGCTTGGTCGAGTCCTTCGTAGTCGTAAGCAAGCTGCGTTCCGAGAATACGGGGATATTGACCGTGTTCCCCTGCCCAAACGAAAGGAATCTCGTTCTTTTGCGCAATATACGTACAAAGGTCGTAAAAATCTTGATAGGTACGGGGCAAACCGTCGTCAAACGTACCGTATAAGCCGTCAAGCCCTGCCGATTTCGTCTTTCTGCCCTCGTTCGTCGAGTTTTTGTCGATAAATCTACCCGCAACACCACCGCTGCTTTTTTCAAGGTCGGCAAAGTAATAACCTTGTCTTTCAAAAACGTCGATATTATAAGCGATACCTACGTTTGCCATATAGTGCGGAACGCCGTAGTAATGCGTCTTGTTGTCCGCTTCTTTCACACCGAGATAATCTTTTTGCGCTTTCGTCAATTTCCCCTCAATCGTACGGGAATCGGTTGCGTCAAGGTCGCTAAGATTCGTGGTTACGACGTCGGTAATATCGTAAAGAAGATTTGCCGCCTTAAACTCATAATAGTAAACGGATTCAGAGAAATAAATCTCTTCTCTATTTTTAAGCATCGTATCCATTTGGGTAACGGGCGCGTCTTTCTTGTTGGTAACGATAACTTGAACGCCTTTTTTACCCTCTTCCCAATTCGTATCGTTTTCGTGAAGTTTCTCAAAACGTTGCTTTGCGGAAGCAATCCATTCCGTACCGAAACCGCCCGCGAAATTGTATACGTACAACTGCGTCTTTGTTTCGTCGATTTGTTCACCACCACCGCCACCGTTGGGATTACATGCACCGATTACGGGAAGCAGATTTGCAAGTACCAATGCCGCCACTAAAACTTTTGATGATTTTTTCATACCATTTCTCCTTAAAATTATATTTTTTATTTTATTCTTTTATTTTTTTCTTACGTTTAACCGTTTCTGATAATTGTTTTTATTTGCTTACGTAGTAAGCAAATAAGGGACGTCCCTTATTTCAAGCGTTCACTTTTATCAAGTTATCGTCAAGGACACGCCTTTATTTAATTATGAAAAGCCTCAACCTGCAAAAGCGTAGCATCAAACTTATCTTCGCAAGTGATGAAAACCGTTTGGCTATCCCCCGCCTCCAAATCGAGATAATTATCAGAATACGTATACTTGTAATTATCTTTCGCGTGGATAAACGCAGATTTCACGAATGTATTTGCGTGAATGGTAAGTTTAGCACTCTTTTCGTCGATTTGCTCAATCTGAACGTTGAAATCGGGCAAGAACTTATACCCTTTCCAAAAAATCGGAGAATAAAGCGTTTTCTTGCTTTCGCAACCGATTGTATATTGCACGTATGCATATACCCCGTCAGTTACGGGGAGTTTGCCTATCGTTTGACGATAAACCCCGTTCGCCGGAACTTTTACTCGTAACTTTTTCGCTTTTTGAACGAGTTTCCCATCTATCGTTTTTACACCGTAAACAAGCTTCGTTTCAAAGGCTTCGAGTGTATCGTTTGCGATGAAAAGCTCCGTTTCCCCGTTCTCGTTTTCCGTAAAAGATGCGTAACGAGGAGCAAAATGCCGTTTACATTGATAGTACGCTTGCTTGGGTTCGAGATAGTAATCGATTATCGACCACGTACCCGTAGGCCAAATATCCGAATACATCCAATTGACGATACCCCAATTCATTCCTTTATTTACACGGGCAAACTCTTCTTCGCAACGGAGAAGCTCCGCCTGTGCCATCATAGCTTTTTGCGTGAACTCCTCAACCGACGTCGATTTTCCATAGAGTTGGTCGGAAAAATGCGCTTCCCAATAACAGAACGATTCCGTATGGTTACAATAAGGATTATTTCTATACCGATTTTCCCAAAGCTCGTTCATCGGCCAAAGCTTTTCTTGCGGGAATACCTTTTTTATCGTTTCTACCGAGCAAGGACCGGGAATAGCACATTCGCTCGCAAACGGCAATACGACTTCGGCAACCAAGCGGCGGTAATCTTCTACCGTATAGTCTAGCGCTCTATCGTAAGTACTGTAATGACAATCACCCGAGGTCTTATGGCAACCGAAATCCGTCCAGCTGTGAGGGCTTTGTCGAATATACGGACGCGACCTGTCTAAATCTTGCAAGAGCCCAGGGAGTATGCAATCCGTGAAATACTCTCCTCTACCAACCTGAGGCACGAAAATACCTACCTTTTCGTTTCCGCCCGTCCACAACACTATGGAGGGATGATTACGAAGTCGTCGAGTTTGATACTTAACCTCCTCCACCGCATTTTTCATCCAATCCATATCCTCGGGAATATCCGAGCAGGCTATCATAAAATCTTGCATAACCATAATACCCAACTCATCGCAAGTATTATAGAAAACTTCTTTTTCGTAAAGTCCTCCGCCCCATACGCGCAACAGGTTAAGATTTCCCTCTTTCGCTTGGCGAATCATTTTTACATATTTCTCCTCTGGAATTGCTCCCGTAAAAATATCCGCAGGCACCCAATTTGAACCCTTTACAAAAACCTCTACCCCGTTGACGCGAATGGCAAAGTTTATGTATTCATCCTTTTTAGGCTCTTCTATAATATCCACCTCACGGATAGCAAGTCGTCCTTCTTTTACGCTTTGCAACTTTCCACCGCGGAAAAGCTCAACCTTGTAATTATAAAACGGTTGCTCGCCATAGCCGGCAGGCCACCAAAGCTTGGGGTTTTCCACGAAGAAATTAACGAAGTTCTTCTTTCCGGAAACCTCTACCTCTTTCCGCTCGTAATCAAACTCAAAAGGCGTTTTGGAAAGATAGAAATAAAGGGTATCTCCGTCCTTTTCCTCGCCGTCCCAAAACTTTTCCGTAGGATGCCCTATAACGCCTGCTCGATAATTAAGCTCGGCAACAAGGGTAACTGCGCCGTTTTTCCTTGCTACGTACGAAACGTCTTTAATGCGGTGCTTGCTCTCACCAAGCAAGTATACGCTCTCGTAAATGCCGTAGCCGGTAAGCTCGGGAGCCCAATCCCAACCGAAATGACATTGCGTTTTTCTTAAAAAAAGGCGCGGGTTATTAAAAATAGCGAAATGGTCTTTCGTGTCCACGTTTTTAAGAACGTCGATTGTGGATTTCATTTTCACAAGCAATACGTTATCCCTTTGTTTAAGCAATTCCTTTACCTCGTAAGCGTATTGCAAAAACATATTCTCCGTTTTGCCAAGCAAGTTTCCGTTGAGGTAAATCTCCGCAAACGTATCAATTCCGTCAAACACCAGCGAAATCTCTTCTTGAAGCAGCATTTCCTCACACACGTCAAACGTCGTTTGATACGTAAAATCCTCTTTCGCCACCCATTGGGAATCCTTATAGTTAAAACCAACATAAGGGTCCTTAAACTTTCCTGCACAAAGCAAATCGTGCGTAATGTCGCCAGGAACACGTGCTTCAAACGTTTCCCCCGTTCGCTCTTGCAGTAAGGACCAATTCTGTAATAATTGTTTTTTCATAGAACTTCTTTCTTCCTTTTTTTTCGAAAATTGCACTCTGCCACAATTCTGGCAGCATACTACCATAATATATTTTAGCATAATATTTTTTCCTTTTCTTGTTCAAATCCACTAATTATTTGTTTGTTTTCACTATTTTCATTGCCAATTTTTGTCTTTTTTCATTTTTTACTTGACTTTCAGCCCTTTGCGTGTTACAATACGTAAAAGGACATGTTTCAAGGAGAAAAAATAATGATAAATATTGAAATCCCCTTCCTTTCAAACCCTTTTAACGGTTACCCTTCCCAAAAAACATTCGTTTCAACAATGGATGACGGCTCGGTAACGTGGAAAAACGCGGATATTTGCTTTAATTGGGTTGCAGCGGACTTTCCCTATCCGCACACGCACACGAATTGGGAATTACACGTTCAGCTTCGTGGCACTTTATCCCATCGAGTCAATAAAACCGTGCAACATTTGCACGTAGGCGACGTCTGCCTTATCCGCCCAAGCGATAGACATTCTTTTTCTCGAACTGACGGAGGAGAAGTTCTCCTTCTTGCCTTTTCTATCAATAACGACTATTTTCGTTCTCTTACGGAAACTATTTATAAGGGATTATACGAAGAACTTGAAAGTGCGACAAATCCTCCCGTATTAACGGCAAGCAAGTACGTTTTGGAATCTTTCCTCGTGAAAATGTCGGGCGTACAGCGCTTTGTAACTGAACAAAAAGAACAGTTGGAACGCAATATCGTCAAAACAAAACTATATTTTCAAGAGTTTTTCTTGCATTTTTTAGGAAATTGGATGGAAGATAAGGGCTCGTTTCCGATTTGGTTGGAATCGCTACTTCGAGAATTAAGCCTTAACGAGAAATCGCTTACCCTATCCCCCGAAGAGCTCGCCGCACGTACCCCGTACAGTTATTCACGTATGGCCGCAATTTTTAAGCAATACGTCGGAGAATCCCCCGCGCAATATATGGGAAAATTGAAAATGACCTACGCAGCCAATCTTTTGGAACATTCGGAAAAATCCATTTTGGAAATAGCTCTCGATTGCGGGTATGAAAGTTTAAGTAGTTTTAATCATCGTTTTACCGCACAGTACGGAATCTCGCCGTCTACGTATCGGAAACAACGTAAAATGGTACCTCCTCCTCAACAATAAACCTTAATTAACTTATAATCTTTATAAACGAATACCCACCCGCGATATTACGCAGGCGGGTAGTTTTTATTTTGTAATCCATTTCAAAAACAAGGTTAAAAAGACAAAAAAGCGGAGCCCGCCGAAAGCGAGCCCCGCCCTTTTCAGTTTTTAAGCCTTATCGCGCGAATTAGTGCGTGAAGAGGAACATTGCAAGGAAGATAGCCGTAAGCACGTACGTAGCAAGCGAAACTTCTTTTGCTTTACCCGTGCAAAGCTTAATGATTACGTGCGACAACAAGCCGAAGCCGATACCAAACGAAATATTGTAGGTGAACGGCATCATCGCAATCGTGAGGAATGCGGGAAGCGCAATCGCAGGGTCGCTCCATTCGATATCGCGCACGTTGTTCATCATCAATACGCCTACGTAGATAAGCGCGGTTGCCGTAGCGCAGGAAGGAATGAGTTGTGCAATCGGCGAAAGGAACATTGCAATCGCGAAAAGGATAGCAACTACGTAAGAGGTCAAAGCCGTCTTACCGCCCGCCGCGCAACCCGCGGAAGATTCCACGAACGTTGTA
>JAZRBK010000217.1:0-1211 GCA_045635025.1 Candidatus Scatosoma sp. | reverse complement strand
ATGAAGATATTATTTTACGGGTTTCGTCATTCGCACATTGACGGTTTGTTCGAGAGTGCGAAAAATAATACTCGCGTAGAAATTGCGGCTTGTCTTGAAGAAGATGAAGCGGCAAGAAAGAGCGCGGAGGAAAAGCTCGGCGTAAAATTTGACGATTATTCCTATGACGAATGGCTGAAAACGGATATCGACATCGTAGCCATCGGTGGAAGATATGGGGATAGAGGCAGAGCAATTATCAAGGCTTTGCAAGCAGGCAAACATATTATTGCGGATAAGCCGATTTGTACGAGCATGGACGAATACGAGGAGATTGAAAGACTCGCAAGAGAGAAAAATTTGAAAATTGCGTGTATGTTTGATCTTCGCTATATGCCGTCGGCGCGTGCGGTGAAAGCGCTTTTTGAAAGCGGAGAAATGGGCGAAGTCCGTAACGTATCGTTTACGGGGCAGCATTATTTAAACTATGGCAACCGCCCGATGTGGTATTTTGAAAAGGGTATGCACGGCGGAACGCTCAACGATTTGGCGATACACGGCGTTGACTTAATCACGCAGTTGACGGGGCTTTGCATAAAAGAAGTGAATGCGGCTCGTTGTTGGAATGCGTATGCAACGCAGGAAAAGGACTTTAAGGATTGCGCAACGTATATGGCGACGCTTGATAACGGCGCAGGAGTTTTGGCGGATGTTTCCTATTCCGCGCCCCCGTTAGTTTATAGCACAGAAATTTACTGGAATTTCAAGTTTTGGTGCGACAAGGGGTTGGTGACTTTTAATTGGAAGGATCAAAACGTTACAGTATATAAACTGGGCGAAAAAGAACCTATCGTTTTGGAAGGAATAGTCGATTCAAAAAACTATCTTGACGACCTTTTGGATGAGATTGAAACGAATAGTGATGCTATAACAAAGAGTGTGCTTTGCACGACCTATCAAACGCTTATATTGCAGAACGAGGCAAAGTAAGATAATGAGAATATTAAAAAAAGATAATTTAACAGTAGAAATTTATGAAAACAGAACGCTGATGGGGGAAGCAGCAGCGAGAGATATTAAAGCAAAAATTGTAGCGCTTTTGGCAACGAAAGCGGAAATTAATATGATTTTTGCGGCGGCGCCTTCGCAAAACGACGTTTTAAAATCGCTTGTAGAAGACAAGAGCGTGGAATGGAATAGGGTAAACGCGTACCACATGGACGAGTATATCG
>JAZRBK010000216.1:0-8609 GCA_045635025.1 Candidatus Scatosoma sp. | reverse complement strand
CGCCGTTTCCTGTTGTCTTTCTATGGGAAGATAGGGGGAATAGAACTCCGTCATCGTGCGGTTTGCGTCCCATTTCACGTAGGAAATATCATTCGTTGCGAGCATATCCCCAACCGTCTTTTTCATATAGTCCACGACTTCGGGGTTTGCAAAGTCGAGCATCCATTGATGACGGCTTTTGCAAGCCTTGATATTGGGAGCGGCGATATGCCAATTGGGGTGCGCGCGGAAAAGTTCGCTATTTTCGCTAATCATTTCTGGCTCGAACCAAAGCCCGAACTTCATATTACATTCGCGACATTTTCTAATAATCCCCGCAAGCCCGTTGGGGAGCTTATTTTTATCGACAAACCAATCGCCAAGACTCGTCCAATCGTCGTTGCGTTTTCCAAACCAACCGTCGTCCAACACGAACGTATCAATCCCCGTGCCTTTTGCTTTTTCAATCAAATCGCAAAGCTTCTTGTCGTCAAAATCGAAATAGGTGCTCTCCCAATTATTGAGTAGCACAGGTCGCTTTTGATAGGCGTAACGCGGGTTGATAAGGTATTCCCTGTATAAATCGTGGAATTGTTGCGAGAGGTTATTAAAACCGCTATCGCTATAAGCAAGCACCGCTTCGGGCGTTTCAAAACTCTCCCCTACCTCTAAAAGCCAAGAGAAATCCTGCTCGTTAATCCCACCGCTAACGCGGGTAAAGTCGAGCTCGGTAACCTGCGTTTTGATAGAGTGCGAGCCCGAATAAATCAAGTTAAAACCGTACACCTCGCCTTGATATTCGTCCGCGTTCTTATCGCAAAGCGCCAAGAACGGGTTGCTATGGTGCGAGGAAGCACCGCGGGTACTGCTCACTTCGCAAATCGTTCTAGGCAAAGGATTTCTGTCGATTTCCCGCTCCCGCGTGGGTGCGCCTTGCAAGGACACGAAATCGAAATCCGCGCGGTTGATATCTATATTAAAGCTGCTGATTTTGAGCACGGACACGGCGGACGTTCCACCGTTTTTGAGAACTGCACGCCGAGCTACGGCGGAAATCTCGTCATAGAGCGTGTAATACAAGTCAAGCTCTAACCCGTTGAGTTTATCTTCGAGCGTTACGACGAGCGTTTCTCCGCCCCGCAAAGAGGGCATACTGCCTAAAATCGCAGGCTTTTCTTTCAAAATGGTAAAAGACTTATAACGGAAATCGGTAATACGGCTTCCGTTTTGCAATTTGATAAGCACGGACGGCACACGGTAATCGCCCCGCCCGCAGATTGCATATTCTTGCGGAATGACGTGCAAGAATGCGTTTTTCCATTCCATATAACTCGGCGAGAAAGAACTGCTCATCCCCTCGAAGAGATAGGAAAGCGTTTCTTCCGACAAGCTTTTTCCGAAATATAAATGTTCTAAGTAGCCCTCTTCGTTGATACGGAAGAAATAGCTACATTTTTTCCCCGTTAAATAAAAGGTTTTATTTTCTTCACAAAAACGAATACTCATTTTTTTCTCTCTTTAAGGAAAGCCCCTTGAAGCCCGCTTTCACGGACTTCAAGAGTTCCCTTTTTTGTTTTTTAGTTATGCTTTCGTATACGCCGAATTGGAAATCGTGAATACGTAGTTTCTTGTTGCGTCCTCAGGAACGGTTGCAAAGTTTGTAGAGAATCTCCAAGCAAGAAGCATTGCACTTCTACTTCCCCATTGACCAGCTTGGTTACCGCTCGTGTCAAGTGTGCTAATCGTATCGTAGAATTGTATAATGTGTGCAAGCTGAATCTTAACTTTATATACGCCGTCTACTTTTTCGCATTCAGCCACCTTTTGCGCCGTACCCAAGATATGCACGTCGGTAAGCTTATCCGCGTCTTCCCCTTCCACTTTAAGGTCGAAAGTCAAATAGGTGTATCCGTTGTTTTGCAGGTTTTGATAATATGCTTTGTCTTCAAGATTTTTCAAAACGAGCGCAGGTCCATAGTTAGTATAAGCTTGCCAATTAGCCGTAATAATCATTTCGCCGTTTGCACCGAGGTCCATAGTCATATACGTCGTATTCGTCGTCATATTCCAACCGTTTACACGCATACCGATGTTATCAGCGAACAATACGCCTTGTCTAAATGCAACGTTGGAGAACGTGAATACGTAGTTTCTTGCCGTCCACGCGCTCGTTTTCCAAGCAAGGAACATATAGTTAAGCTCCGCCGCTTCCGCTTTTACGCCCGTACCCATTTTGCTTGTTTTTGCAAAATTATCTACGAGATATTGCAAATCAACAACAACCGCATACGCACCGTTCGCATTCTTCGCAAAGGTCGTCAACTTCTTACCGAATACGTACAAATCGGAAACGCTTGCCGCGTCTGCACCGCCAACTCCAAGGGTAAACGTCAACTTCGTATAACCGTTAGCAAGCAATTTTTCATAATACGCTTTATCTTCAAGGTTTAATAACGTAAGAGCGCCATAAGTCTTCCCTTCGTCACCTTGTATCTTCGCCGTAGCAACCATCTTGCCGTTACTGTCCGTTGCCATATTAAAGTATGCCGAATTAGCTGTTTGATTCCAACCGTATGCGTGTACGCCGATTTGGTCGCTATTCAAACCACCGACTACGTATACCGTCTTTTCTACCGATATTCCCTCAAAGGTTGCCGTAATCGTCGCTACACCGCCTGTCACGCCCGTAACCACGCCGTTTTCTACCGTCGCAACGGCGGGTTTAGAACTGCTCCAAGCAACTTCGCCTGCAAAGTTCGTGTTAGCAATCAACGTCGTCGTTTTGCCAACCGCAACTAAATCCGTGTTATCTTCTGCGAAATCCACGCTAAGCGTAGGTCCTACAAACGCAACGTTGGAAAGGGTAAACACGTAATTTCTCGTGGTCGCGTAGTCGTTTGCGGGAGATTTCCACGCAATAAACTTTGCAGCAAAGCTACCGCTTTGTCCTGCTTTACCACTCAACGTAGCAATATCGCTAATCGTCTTATGATAATACACAATCGTATCATATACGTCTATGGTAACGGAATATACGCCGTTGTTTTCAGGGAAAGAAGCCAATGGTTTACCAAAGACGTACAACTCGTCTTTCTCTCCCTCAACTGCAAGATTAAACGTAAGTTTCGTGTACCCTCTTTTATCGATTTGTTCAAAATAATTTTTGCTGAATACCTTCTTAAAGATAAGCGCGGGTGCATAAGTAGCGTCTGCCTTGAATGTCGCCTTTACGTCCATTTCGCCGTTGTCACCCGAAGTAACGTTGAGATAATTTGTATCACCCGATAAATCGTTTCCGTAGATACGTATACCGATTTGGTCGCTATACAAACCGTTGCCGACTACGTATACTTCTTGGCTTGCCGTCTTGTTACCGATTTTCGCCGTAATCGTCGTTTCGCCGCCTTTTACAGCCTTTACGTTACCGTCTTTGTCTACGGTTGCAACTTCCTCGTTCGAACTGCTCCATACTGCCTTATATTCAGTATTCGTCACTTCGAACGTCGTCGTATCGTTTACGGAAAGCAGGTCTTTTTCAAAATCCACTTCCACCGTCGCGTTGCCAAAGCCTTTGTCTACGATACCTTCAATCGTTTCCTTCGTTTCCTTGTCGAACGCATTGGGGTTGGAGTTCAACACCGCGGATGCTACGTAGCCGATAGAACGTTCTACTACGTCGGAATAAACGTATTCGCCGTTCGCGTTCTTGTAATAGCTTCTCGCTACCAATACCGTGTTATAGCGCACGTCGGGGATTTCCGTCAAGGCTACATTATAGTACTTATAATCGTCTTTCGCGCCTTTTACGGTTGCGTTATCCAAGAAGTTCTTGGTACAAGGAATCAGCAAGTAATCTACGTCCGTTTCGTCCGTTTCGTCCGCCTTATCGTCGTTATGTTTCAATTCGTTTGCCCCAAGCACTTCCTTAGGAATAATGAGCGTACCGATTTCATAATCCTCACCCGTATAGTCCTCGAGCAAACCGAATGCAAAACGGATACCCTTATCTTTCGAAGATACACGAATAGATGCACCTACTTCGTGGAACTTATCCTCCTCCGCAGCAGCAGCCGTGTTCGCGTTCAACGCAAATACGCCCGAGAGTACGCACGCCGCCGCAAGCGTCGTTAAAGATACAACTTTTAATTTCTTGTTGCTTTTCATACGTCCCTCCTTACTCTTCGGCGGTTCCGTTAAACCACGTGTCTTCCTTCCAAGTGCCCACGTCGTCGTAAGGAACCCCCTCGTCCGATGCCGTAACGACATCGCTCTCGTTTATCCAAAGCTCTACCTCGGGATAAACATACGCCTTTCTGTCTTTCATAATGCTGTCTTACTACCTCCCTTTTTTAATTTATTTTTTCATTGATTTCTCAATTTTTTTATTTGATAAAACTTGCCTCTGAAATCGTGAACGTGTAATATCTCTTCGACCAATTATTGGTTACCCCTTTCCAAGCAATCAGCATATATTGCGTGTTCTTGCCTGCGCTAACGGTCAAACCTGCCGTGGACAAGCCGTCGTAATTATCTACGATATATTGAAGGTTTATCTCAATAATATACGCTCCGTTTGTATCTTGCGCAAGAGTAGTCAACTGCGTACCAAATACCCAAAGCCCGCTAATCTTGTCCGCGTCCGTTCCGCTAATGGCAAGCTTGAACGTCAATTTCTTATAGCCGTCAGCAATTAAGCCTTGATAGTACGCCTTACTTTCAAGATTTCTAAACACAACCGCAGAATAAGCGGCCGTAGTGTCTTGTAATACTACGTCAAGCACGATGTCCTTGTTTGCATTTTCCGTTGCCGTAATGTGCGTCGATTGATTCCATCCGTTCACTACTACGCCGAATTGGTGTCCGTAAAGCGGTTGCGTGCTACTCAATCCAACGTTGGAGAACGTGAATACGTAGTTTCTTGCTGTCCACACGTCCGTTTTCCAAGCAAGGAACATATAATTGAGTTCCCCTATTTTCGCTTCTACGCTCGTACCCATTTTGCTTGTTTTTGCGAAATTATCTACGAGATATTGCAAGTCTACAACAACTTCATACGCACCGTTCGCATTCTTCGCAAAAGCGGTAAGCTTCGTACCGAATACGTACAAATCGGAAACGTCTGCCGCGTTATCTCCGCCTACCGAAAGCGTAAACGTCAACTTCGTATAACCGTTAGCAAGCAATTTTTCATAATACGCTTTATCTTCAAGGTTTAACAACGTAAGCGCACCATAATGCTTGTTTCCACCAGCTTGTATCTTCGCCGTAACAACCATCTCGCCGTTACTGCCCGTTGCCATATTAAAGTATTCCGAATTAGTTGTTTGATTCCAACCGTATGCGTGTACGCCGATTTGGTCGCTATATAACCCGTTACCCAATACGTATACCGTCTTTTCTACCGTTACGCCATAGCAATTCGCCGTAATCGTTGCCATGCCACCTTTTTTGCCCGTAACTACGCCGTTTTCTACCGTCGCGACGTTGGGGTTAGAACTGCTCCATACGAGATATTCCATAGCGCTCGACTCCGCCGTCAACGCCGTCGTTTTGCCGATTTCAATGAAATCCTTGCTATCTTGTGCAAACTCTACACTGAGACTTGGAGCAGCTTTCAATTCCATATCCGAAATCGTGAATTCGTAATTTCTCGTCGTGCTCCAATCGCCTGCGGGAGATTTCCAAGTGAGAATCTTCGCGGGCATACTGCTCGCTTGCCCTGCCTTAGAGGGGCTCGTCGCTATCGTGCTTATCGTATCGTAATGGTTGGCGATATGTCCAAAGTCTACGTATACGTTATATACGCCGTCCTTTTTCGGGAAAGTGTTCAGCGCTTTACCGAATACGTATAAATCGTTTACGTCCGCCGCGTTGTCGCCACCCACTTTGAGATTGAACGTCAATTTCGGCTCGCCCTCGGTAGTTCTTTCTTGATAATACGCTTTATCGAAGATATTTTTTAAGATAAGCGCGGGCGCGTAATTCTCATCCGCCGTAAACTTTGCCGTTACGATTGTTTCTCCGTTGTCGCCTTTCGTTACGTTGAGATAGTTTTGATTATCCGATACGTCGTTTCCAAAGACGCGGATACCGATTTGGTCGTCAAGTAAGCCGTATGCACCCCAATCCGCCGTCAATTCGATATCTTCCGTTATCGGCGTTGCAAAATCATATCTTTCGCCGTCTTTTTGCCATTCCACAAAGTAATAACCGCGTCTTGTCGTTTCCTCCGTAGGAACTTCCGCCGTCGTGCCTACTTTGAGCGTTTGTGATGCTATTTCCGTTCCACCGAGCGTGTTAAACGTAACCGTCCAAGCCTTTGCCCAATTCGCCGTCAACGTAATATTTTCCGTAATCGGCGTTTCGAAATCGTACGCTACGCCGTCTTTTAACCAACCGTCGAAAAGATACTCCGCTTTCGTGGGAACTGCCGCCGGCTCGATTACCTTTCTGCCGTCCACGACGTTCGCCTCGCGGAACGTTTCGCCCTCTACTTCGAACGTTACTACGAAAGTCGATTTCTCTTCTAACGCCCAATTCGCTTTTAACGTCATATCGCGCGTTACCGGTGTGTCAAAGTCGTACGGATTGCCGTTCCAAAGCCATTCCACGAATACGTAACCCTCACGCGTGGGATTGTTCGGTTTTACCACCTTTTCGCCCTTTTTCACGCTTTGCCAATCGATAATCGTTCCACCAAGCGTTTCAAACTTGATTTTATAATCGACGTCTATCGGCGTAACTACACTCGAATCAGGGGACGAGTTAGACGATTGTTCGATATCGCATGCGGCGATAGCCCCCGCGCTAACGAGCGTCATCATAAGACAAAGCGTCAATAAAATCCCTTTTCTCTTGCCCATTGCATTCCTCCTATTCTTTGTCTGCTTTTTTGCTGTTTAGTCCTTTAATTTATATAAGGAAATCTTCATAGACATCGTCGTGCCCGCCCAATCGTTCGCGTCCGTGCCGTCGCCGTCTAACCATAACCACGAATGTTCCGTGAAATATAATCTACAACGAATTCTTTCCGTAGCACCGTTCGTGCCGTGGCAGATTACCGAGTGCGGAACAGGGTCGTTTACGTAGATTTTGAGCGTTTTTTGTTCTAAATCCCCTGCGTTTAAGCAGTATTTAAGCTCCGCGCAATACCAATCCGCTTTGGGTACGAATACCTCTAAGCCTTGTGAAAATCTTTCGACGCTACCCTCGAATACGAGTTCGTCCGCTTTTTCCAAATCGTAAATCTTCGTCTTTCTACCAATCTTGAACGAATACGATTTCATTACGAAACTTAAAAGGTTTTTCGCGCTTCTTTGCAATTCGCCGAGCGTTAAATATCCGCTTTCGTACGCTTTTTCCAAATCGTCCGCAAAGCCCTCTGCGTCGGGTACGACCATATAAATATCGTTTTGCGCCTTAACCATATCCGCAAGGTTATTCTTTTCAAACGAACCGTCGATTCCACTATCAATCCGCGTCCACCAATCGGTCATTACAAAGCCCTTATAACCCCAATCTTCACGCAAAATCGTCGTTGTTAAGTCGTAGTTCCCGCCCGTTGAAATGCCGTTTACGCGGTTGTACGAAGTCATAATCGCCTGTACGTAACCGCTCTTTACCGCGATTTCGAACGGTTTTAAGAATACCTCACGCAAAGCGCGTTCGCTTAACACTTCGCTTTCGAAATAGCGCAAATGTTCTTGGGAGTTGACTGCGAAATGTTTGAGCGTACAATAAATGTCCCGCTTAGAAAATCTTTCGCTAACCTTTTCCGCAAGTTTGCCCGCCAAATAGGGGTCTTCGGAAAAGTACTCGAAGTTTCTTCCGCACATCGGCGTTCTGTGGATATTCATACCGCAACCGAGCACGATATCTAAATCATAAGCTTTCGCCTCGTCGGCAAACTCGTCGAGCACCTCGTCCATCGCCTCGCAAATCCACGTCGCGGCTAAAAACGAGCCCGTCGGAATACAGGTAGCCCTGAACTCTTTCCCCAAGCGAACACCGCAAGGCCCGTCGCAGGTCGTAACCACGGGCACGCCTTTTTCTTGCCATACTTTCGTAACGCCACCCAAACAGCTACCCGTCCCAGGGAGCGGGGCTTTGGGACTGGACATACCCTCGCCGCGCACGAGTTCCATAAGCGCTTTTTTATCAAATTGCGCTACGAACTCGTCCATCGTCGCCTTACCGCTTGCCACGTCTTGCAAAGTAAGACCTTTATCGCCCGTAATAATAAGTTCTGCGGGCAAGTTTTCCTTAATTCTTTGACGAACGTCATACTTTGCCGTGGGAGCTTGTTCCCAAACCACGGACTTGCCGTCTTTCGTCGTCATTCTCTCAAAGTTTTTCGTCGGCGCTAACGCTTGCACGCATTGTTGTACCGCGCGGGTTTTTTCTTCCGTAAAGGTGAACGCGAGCTTAGCCGCACGCACGTTTTCACCAACGTAAATCCCGTATTCGCCCTGTTCCAATACCCAAGCGTAGGCAAAACCGCTTTTACCGCTATCGTCGTAGGAAGCGAACTCTTCCGCACGTAACGAAAAATCAATCGTTTGCTCTTCACTCGGAGCAAGCATTTTCGTCTTTTGGAAAGCGACCAATTCTCTTGCGGGTTTGCCAAGCGT
>JAZRBK010000215.1:0-2043 GCA_045635025.1 Candidatus Scatosoma sp. | reverse complement strand
AAGCCCAGCTCTTCATAGTAGCGGAACCAATCCTTTTTGATACGGTTCGTCCAGTGTCCAGCAGGCTCATCCGCCACAAAAAAGTAATTCCAGTTGCAAAAAATAATATCTCTCGGCAACCGTTCCACAACGTCTGCATACTCAAAAAAATCATCCCACATCATCATTGTTTTCCCCATCGATTTTGCCAAATCGTAGGTGTGCATAATGTGCTTGTAAAAAAGCTCCGTTTTCGTTTCGCCGTTTGCTATCCTTTCTTCACATTTCGGGCAAACCGCAAAGTCAAACGGCTCGTCCAATCCCATGTGAATGTATTCGCTATGAAACAGCGACGCGACCTCGCGAATATACGCATCAAGCTTTTCATACAACATGGCGTTGCTGATACACCCGCAAGAGCCCCTTTTCAACTTTTCAAACCCTCGCCCTTCCTTGGCTGTATCCTCACATTCGGATAAGCTCTCCCACTCGGGATATTCAAAAAATTTCTCTAAATGCCCCAAGTTTTCAAAAGCGGGAATCACGTCTAAGCCTTTCGCTGTTCCGTAGGCTATGATTTCCGACATCTCCTCCATCGAATAGGTGTCTTCTTTATCAAAATATTCGGTAGATGGTGTTCTTACCACGTTTTCTAAGTACAGTAAAACCGAATTATAGCCGTTTTCAACGGCAAAATCCATATAGGATTTGACGAAATCTACGCGTTCTTTTTGACGCGCTAAATCAATTTGCAAACAAATTAGTCCCATATTATTCCCTTATTTCTTAATCACCATATTTTTTATCAATAGCAATCATTTTTTTGTAAATTTTTTCTGCCATTTTTGAAAAGCCCAAATCGGTTGGATGACAACCGTCTACTGCAAAATTCCAACGGTTTTTCTTTCCGTAAAAGCTTTTCCCTGACAGGAAATAAACGTTCTTATCTCCCTTCCGTTTTGCTTTTTTATACGTATTGTAAATAATTTTTAACCGTTCTTCCCCTTCCGCATCGCCCGTAATATCGGGTCTTGTGACAAATAGAATAGGGGTATCGGGACGCTTTTTACGATAACGCTCATACAAGCGATAATGGGTATTTTTCAAATATTCCGCCGTAGGTGCGTTGTGGTCGTAATCGCAAACGAACAGTCCACAATCAATACTTGCAAGATAATCCACCATCAAGTCTTCGCCTTTTGCGTTGCCGCTAAATCCTAAATTGATATAATCAATATTGTTCCGTTTGGCAATCAACGCTTGATAGGACTGGTCTGGTCGGCTCGCACAACCGCCTTGTGTGATGGACGAACCATAATATAAAATAGGCAGTTCGTCACGATACTTTTTACCGCTTTTCACTTGCGCATTTTTATCTAAAGAAATCGTAAGCGATTTTACGTCGTTATAAAGGGGAAAATACAAAATATATTCTCGAACTTTATCCCCCTTCAACGGTGTTTCCGCAGTAAAGCCGTGCGCATCGGAAGAAATAGGGGCTAAGTTTTTGATAAAAACTTCTCCTTCGTCCGTTTCCTCAAACAATGAAAATCCGCTTGAACCCGTCAATGGCATATGAGACATGAGCCATAAAAAATCATACTTGACGGTCAGCTGTAAAACCGAAGAATCGGTAGCAAAGCGCAGTCTTCCGCCTGCCGTATGCCGAGAAAGGGTACTCACTCCCTCGCTGACCGAAGCTGCTACAGTGCAATCCATACGTGCAAAGCGCTGTTCTTTTTCATCGTAAAATATTCCATACAACGAAAAAGCGGAATGCGGTAAACTGTAATGGACTCTATCCCCTTCTATCCCAACTTGTTCCCTCAATGAAAAATTTTTATCTATCTTTTCAATTTTCATAGTAGTCCTCGTTATATCCACTTATATAATCTAAACCAATTCAGCAAAAGCTCTTTCCATTGCGCTACGTGCGGATCGTCAAGCGACAATGCTCTGCCGTGTGCGCCGTAAGGAAAAACGTGCAGTTCGCAAGGAATGCTTTTTCGATACAACGCTGTTGCATAGCGATAGCTATTCTCCACTGCCACACTTTTGTCCTCT
>JAZRBK010000214.1:0-11331 GCA_045635025.1 Candidatus Scatosoma sp. | reverse complement strand
TGATTATTTTTTCTTCGTTAAAAGATAGGTTTTTTCGGCTGAAAACGCTCCTTAGGGGCATAGCAGCGGTTCTCTTGACGGGAACGCTCTTTCTCTTCCCCGCTTGCTCGGAAAAGGTAGATTATTTTTCCTACGTATCCGAACTGCGGGATAACATTTTCCTTGCGAACACGCAGGAACTTTCTCTGCGCGCCTATTCCCTGTCCAAGGAAAGCCCGTACGTAGCCGACGGGATAGTGCGCGAAGTCTCCAAACGCACGGAAATCTACCTCACCGCTCCGTCGGGGGATAAGGAATACGACCTCTTTTTTACCGTGAACGGTAAACGCCACGGCGGGGATATGTCCTTTGATAACGTCAAAGGGGAATATTACTATTTTTGTACCCTTGACGTATCTGCGCTAACGCAAATCGAGTTCGAGCTTATCTGCGGCGAAGAAACCACTCTCTTGTGCGCGGTTTCTATCGTAAACGAGCGAACGATTTCCCCCAAGCAAGCCCTGCAAACGGTCGTAGAACACGAAAGCGAACTCTTTCAATCGCTCACGGACAAATACGGCTTTGCGGGAGAAGTCTATATGCGGCTTTTGTACGAGGACGCTCCCTATTATTACGTGGGCATCGTGGACAGAAACGGGAACACCACCGCGCTTTTATTGAACGGCGAGTCGGGCAAGATTTTAGCCAAACGGCAAACGAATTAAGTGAAAGCTAAGAGGTAGCATAAAACAAAAATCGGGAGCAAGTCCCGATTTTTGTTTTGTCTTTTAAGTTTTTTCGTTTACATTCCCGCAAAAACGCGTACACCGAACACGCCTTGAATGTTTTGAAGTTCTTTTTCGATTTCTTCCGTTACGGGCACGTTGGTTTCCACGATGGTATACGCTACGTCGCCCTTAGAAGCGTTAGCGAAACTCTCGATATTGATATGTCTTGCCGAGAACGCCGTCGCGATTTGCGAAAGCATATTCGGTACGTTTTCGTTCATAATGCAAACGCGCGGTTTTTCCGAGCGGGGCACGCTAATCGTAGGGAAGTTGACACTGTTGCGGATATTGCCGCAGGTCAAGAACTCGTCGAGCTGTTGCGCCGCCATAACCGCACAATGGTCCTCCGATTCCACCGTAGAAGCGCCGAGGTGCGGAATTGCGAGAATCCCCTCTACCCCCACCGTTTCCTCCGTCGGGAAGTCGGTTACGTACACCGCTACCTTTTTCGCGGCTAACGCCGCTTTCATATCCGCCGCGCTGACGAGGACAGCACGGGAAAGCTTGAGGATACGCACACCCTCCTTCATCTGTGCAAGCGAGCTTTCACAAATCATATTCTTCGTTTGCGGCGTTGCGGGAACGTGTAAGGTAATATAATCACAGTTTTTGAAAATATCCTCGTAACCCGCCGCTTGGTTGACGGAGGGAGCAAGACTCCAAGCCGCTTTCGCCGTAATGTACGGGTCGTAACCCATAACATTCATACCCAGCGCAATCGCCGCGTTCGCCACCATACCGCCAATCGCGCCGAGCCCGATAACGCCGAGCGTTTTCCCCGCGAGCTCGTGCCCAACGAACGCACCCTTACCCTTTTCCACGAGCTTCGCTACGTCCGTTTGACCTTTGAGGGTTTCCGCCCATTTCACGCCGCCCACTACGTCGCGGGAAGCCAAAATCAACGCGGCAATCGCAAGTTCTTTTACGGCGTTTGCGTTCGCACCGGGGGTATTGAATACGACGATACCCTCTTTCGTGCATTTTTCAACGGGAATGTTGTTCACACCCGCGCCGCAACGCGCTATTGCGCGGAGATTTTTAGAAAACTCCAAATCGTGAAGCGCCGCCGAACGCACCATTATCGCGTCCTCGTTTTCCACCGCTTCGCTTACTTCGTATCTCGTCGAGGAAAGTACGTCCGTGCCGACTTTCGCTATTTTATTCATCAATTTAACTTTTAACATATTTACACCTCTTACGTTCTTTCTCTTCGGTTTCGCGCGTTTCGCGCTACACCCGTTTTTATCTGTTTGCTTTCGCCGTTACGGTTTTATGCCTTGGGGTTGTTCTTGGCGAACTCTTTCATAAACGCCACGAGCTTTTCTACGCCCGCATAAGGCATAGCGTTGTAAATGGACGCGCGCATACCGCCCACCGAACGGTGGCCTTTGAGGTTGACAAGCCCGTTTTTCGCCGCCTCGGAAGCGAACTTTTTATCCAAATCCGCATCGCCCGTTACGAACGTTACGTTCATCATAGAACGGCTCTCCTTTTGCACGGGCGCTTTGTAATAGTCTTGGCTATTCAAATAATCGTACAAAAGCTTTGCTTTTTTCTCGTTCATTTCTTGCATTTTTCCCAAGCCGCCGAGCCCTAAAATCCACTCGTAAACAAGCTTTGCAATATAAATGCAATAGCAAGGAGGGGTATTGTACATAGAACCGTTGTCCGCCATCAATTTATAATCGAGCATAGACGGCGTTTCCTTTCTCGCATTCCCGAGCAAATCCTCTCTGACGATTACAATAGTCAAGCCCGCCGCCGACATATTTTTTTGCGCCCCCGCATAAATGAGCGCAAACTTCGAAACGTCAAACGGTTCGGACAAAATGCACGAGGACATATCCGCTACCAAGGGAATATCTCCCGTATCGGGAATATACGGGAACTTCGTACCGTAAATCGTGTTATTGAAACAGATATGTACGTAATCCGCATCGGGACGGAAAGAAGATTTATCCGTTTTGGGAACGTAGGTAAAGTTTGCTTCTTTGCTCGAAGCAACCGCTACCGCATCGCCGTACTTTTGCGCTTCCTGATACGCTTTCGTGGAGAACTGACCGGACAAAATATAGTCCGCTTTGCCGTTCTTATTCATCAAATTCAAAGGTACTGCGGCAAATTGCGTAGATGCACCGCCCTGTAAGAACAATACCTTATAATTATCGGGAATATTCATAACTTGCCGCAACAGCGCTTCCGCATCCCCGATAATCTTTTCATAGACGGGCGTACGGTGGCTCATTTCCATTACCGACATACCGCTTTGCCCGTAGTTAAGCATTTCCTCAGCCGCCTGTTTTAACACTTGCTCGGGCAACATCGAAGGCCCTGCCGAAAAATTGTAAACTCTTTCCATTATATTTTACTCCTTTCAAACGAAAAAATTGAATTGACTTGTTTGTATAATCAAAAAATATGATTAAAGAATATTTTATCACAATTCATTTAGAATTGCAAGGATTTTACACGAGTTTTTCCCCTTTTTTCTCTCGATTTTTGCATTTTTTCAAACGAAAAGGGCGAAATGAGACTGTGCACCTCTTTTCACCCCTTCATACTTTCTGTTTTTTCTTTTCTTTAACCCAATACCGCGGAAAACCCCGTAGCAGTCTTGTGTTCTCGTTTGTGCCAACTTGTTTTTACAACCTTGGCGTTACTGTTCCACACGGATAACCGCTTCCACTTCGCCGAGCCCGAGCCCGTTGATTTTCGACACGGCGTTTTTCACGCTGTTTTCTCTCGTGCGGTGGGTAATGATAACGAGCGACATACGCGAATTGTCCTTCACCTCACTCTTTTGCGAAATCTCCACAATGGAAATGCCGCACTTGCCGAAAATGCCCGTAATCTTTGCGAGCACACCCGCCTTATCGTCCACCGACAGGCGGAGATAGTACGCACTTTCAAAATCGGAAACGAACTTCACCGAGCTATCCGCCGTCGCGTTGTTTTTGAACGTGGAATACTTAATCTCCGAATGCGTAGCCGCGTAAATCACGTCGGAAACAACGGCGCTCGCCGTGGGCAAAGCTCCCGCTCCGCGGCCGTACAGCATTACGTCGCCTACCGCGTCCCCTTGCAAATACACGGCGTTAAACGAATCGTTTACGCTCGCCAAAGGGTGTTCGCTCGGAATGAACGTCGGGTGCACGCGAACTTCGATTCCCTTGCCGTTATTCTTCCCGATAGCCAAGAGTTTGAGCGTGTAACCAAGCTCTTTTCCGTAAATGATATCCTGTTGGCCAATCGCGGAAATCCCCTCTCTGAAAATCTTCGTGTACGGCACTTTCGTATGGAATGCGAGCGAGGAAAGTATGGAAAGTTTATACATAGAATCAAACCCGTCTACGTCTGCGGTAGGGTTCGCCTCCGCATAGCCAAGCCGCTGCGCTTCTTTCAAAACTTCCTTATAGTCCGCGCCCTCGTTCGTCATCTTCGTTAAAATATAGTTGGTCGTACCATTCACGATACCCATCATACTTTGAATATTATTCGCCTGCACTCCGTCAAGAAGCGTGCGGATAATCGGCACGCCGCCTACGCAGCTCGCCTCGAAGAAGAGCCCGCAACGGTTGCGTTTTGCTATCCGTTCAAGCTCGTGCGAGTACTTGCAAATCATTTCCTTATTCGACGTAACGACGGTCTTGCCCTCGCGGAGCGCCGCCGAAACGAAATCTTTCGCAACACCGATACCGCCAATCGTTTCGATAACGATATCTACGTTTGGATTTGCAATAACCTCTTCGATATTTTTCGCGATTTTTTCTTTGGGTACGCCAAGCTGCGACAATCTTTCCAAAGACTTATCGAGCACCGCTTCTACCGTAATATCTACGTTTTGCGTTTTCAAATAAAAATCGTGGTGTTCCACAAGCGTTTGATACGTACCACCGCCAACGACGCCGAGCCCTAAAATCGCTACGCCAACCTTTTTAACCATCTTACTTTCTCCTTGTGTCTTTTTACTCCTCTCCTAATACATTTTCCCCTTTTCACCGCGTACACGGTATACCC
Organism: Candidatus Scatosoma sp.; assembly: GCA_045635025.1. Taxonomy (GTDB): domain Bacteria; phylum Bacillota; class Clostridia; order Christensenellales; family Borkfalkiaceae; genus Scatosoma. The sequence goes on along the minus strand of JAZRBK010000214.1, from coordinate 6,547 downwards.
GTTTTACTTTTCCGACGTGTTCAAGTCGTATAAATATTTTAATCCTTTCAGCGTTAAAAGTTTATCTACGACGTCGATATTTTCAATCTCTTTGGAAATCACGTTTGAAAACCCGCCTGTCGCTATCGTTTTCACTTTCGTCGCTTTGAGTTCCTTTTTAATCCGCTTGACGATATACTCCACAAGCCCCGCAAAACCGAACACGATACCCGCCTGCATATTCGTAACCGTATTCTTTGCAATAATCGAGGGCGGAGCTTCTATCTCCACGCGAGGGAGTTTCGCCGTACCGTTCACGAGCGAATCGAGCGAACCCTTTATCCCCGGAGCGATAACGCCGCCGATAAACTCGTTGTTTGCATTGATAATATTAAACGTCGTCGCCGTACCGAAATCCACGACAATCATCGGCGTTCCGTCGCCGTATTCGACGATAGCGGATACACAGTTGACGATTCTGTCCGCACCCACTTCCCGCGCGTCGTCGCAACGGATATTCAAGCCCGATTTGAGCCCCGGTGCGATATGGAGCGGTTGAATATGCAAATACAGAGAACACATTTTATCTATGGTATAGTCAAGCGAGGGCACAACGGACGAAACGATACCGCCGTCGATTTCCTTTACGTCTACCCCCTGCGCCGCAAGCATACCCGTAAGCTGCGCGCCGTATTCGTCCGACGTCTTTTTAAGGTCGGTCGCTACGCGGAAAGAAAAGCGCAGCTCGTCCTTGTCGTAAATCGCGTATTTAATATTCGTATTTCCAATATCTATGCAAATAATCATTTTTTATTTCCTTCTGCGTTTTTTGCCGAGGAGCGGAATTAAGCGGTGCACCGCAGGTGCGGTAACGAGATTGATAGCAAGTTCTACGAGGAAGTTTATCCCCGCGCAACCGATAAAGAGGAAATATACAAGTGTAGTCCCCTCCGCCACGAAGTTTGCCGTTATCGTTTCCCCGAGCAAACCGAGCGCCCCTAAAATAAACAGTCCCGTATTGACGATAGGTGCGCTAGCCGCCGCCGTAAATACGGCAACGTATTCGTTCTTTTTGCGAAGCACCCCGTAAAGGAGCGCAGGCACTACGCCCGCCGCCGTACCTTTTGCAAGGCACAAAAGCACCGTAAAGACCGGCTGTTCTTGAAAGAGTATCGCCGTAAAATAGTCCGCGCCCGTAATGCCGAACAGTAACGTAATAAGCCCGAATGCATAGCCGAGAAACCCGCCCCAGAATGCCCCAAGTGTAAGTCCGCCGACGACGATGGGCACAAGCACGAGGCTAAACGAAGTCGCCCCGATTTTGAGATAACCGCCGATAAGTTGCAAAACGATTACGAGTGCGAGCAGAACGGCTACGCCCGTAATTTGCTTTGCGGAAAAGAAACTTTTCCTTTTCATAAAACGCCTCCATCGAGTTCTTTTTCAAGATACCCGTAGAAAAATTAGGTAATCGTTCGGTAGTTTGGTCAAGCCGCCAAAGGGCGTGCTCGCCGCGAACGTGTATTCTATTATAACGCATTTTTTCCTTTTGCGCAACAAAATAAAAGTATGATTTTTATATTTTCTTGTTTTTTATCCGTTTTTTACACAAATTATATACTCTTAGAATATTATGTAATAGAAAGATAAAACCGCAGGCAATTTCCGTTTTCGGAGCAATCTACATATCCCCTGCGGCGAAACACAGGAGGTTTTTTATGAATTGTTGTTTCTCGGGTAACACTACCCTTTGGATTCTTATCGCTTTGCTCGTACTCGGCTCGAAAGACGGTTTCTTCTGCTCGAACGTTCTTAGCGGCTGCGGTCTTCCCATTATCGTAGCACTTCTTTACTGCTTGTATAAAAACGGTACGCTTTCCGCGCTCTTAGCGCCTTCTTGCCGTTGCGACTGTAACTGCGGTTGCCGTTAATCGTTTTCTTTTTCAGTTTTTCTCCTTGCTTGCCTAACAGGGCAAAAACGGAGGTCGACTTTTCCGACCTCCGTTTTTTTATTTACAAGGAACCGTCTATTCCTCGCTCGCCTTTATTCGCCTCAAATTATTCGTGCAAAAAGTAGTGTTGCAGGGCGACGAGCGTCTTTGCGTCGTTAATTTCTCCCCGCGCAAGCATACCCCTTACTTCCTCTTTATCTATCCACAAAATATCCAAGAATTCGTCCTCGTCGAGGTGGGCAGGTACGCGTTCACTACCGATTGCGCGGTAAATATAAATCTTTTCGTTGTTATACCCCGGGGTGGGATAAAGCACGAAAAGCAGGGTTAATTTTTCCGCTTTTACCCCCGCCTCTTCTTCCAGCTCTCTCTTTGCCGCGAGCGCGGGGTCTTCCCCCTTTTCAAGCTTCCCCGCGGGGATTTCAAGCACCTCTTCCCCATACGCGTATCGGTACTGTTTCACAAAAAGGATTTTCCCCTCTTCCACGTACAAAACGCAAGCGCCGCCGTTATGCTCGACCACCTCGCGCGTGCAGGGTTTGCCGTTAGGCAAAAGAGCGTCGTCGCAACGCAAAGAAACGATTTTCCCTTTGAATATATAATTTTCTTTGACGGTTTTTTCTTCGTAAGACATACTTTCTCCTATTGCAAGCGGGGTATTCCCGCCCGATTTCACGGGGCAAAATGAACAAGTTTTCGCTCCTATGTTATCATTATAGCACAAAATCAAAAAATGTCCAATATTTTTTAGCGGAAGGGCTTGATTTTCTTGAAAGATTTATGTATAATATAGGCAATTAGATTTTATGGGAGGTATTTTAGTATGAAATCAATCAAAATATCGTTGGAAATGGCGCAAAGAGTAAAAGAGTTTGTGAACATCACGCAAGATTATCCTTTTGAGATTTTGCTTAAAAGCGGCAGATATATCGTAGATGCGAAATCCATTCTCGGCATTTTCTCGCTCGACTTATCCCAACCCATTACCGTAGAAGCGTATAGCGACGACTGCGACGAATTGATTGCGAAACTTAAAAAGTTCGAAGCGTAACCCGCTTACCGCTCTACTTATCGTTTTGCCTATCGTGCAAAGCGGCTAACGCTATCCTTTGCATAACGCAAAACAACCTTATACGTATGAAAACCCGAAAACAGTCGCACGGCGGGATTCCTCGGCGGCTGTTTTCAATCAAAAACACTTTTTTCTTTGGGGGAATTACCAATGCAGATACAAGGCGAAACGTCCGTCAATAAGTTGATTGTGCTCTTCGTTTTCGATAAAATGGAGAGCCCCCTTTCCGAGCGTACGATTTTGGAAATGTGCACCGCAGGCAATAATTGGCTCAATTATATGGACTGCAAAGAACTCATTCCCCGCCTTTTAGACGACGGCTTTATCTGCGAAATCACCTCTCCCGAAGAAGAACTTCTCTACTCGATTACGAGCGACGGCAGAGAAAGCTTGAACAGCTTTTATATCAATATTCCCAAAAGTATCCGCGATGAGATTTCCGCCTTTATCAAAAAGAACAGCGGAAAATTACGGCTTCGCCAAGAATGTAAGTCGGACTATTACCAAAACGTCGACGGCACGTATACCGTCTTTTTGAAAATCCTTGCGCCCGTACAACCGATGTTGGAACTTAAATTCGTCGTTCCCGACAAAAAAACGGCGCAACGCATTTATAAAAATTGGGATAGCAAAGCCTCCGAGCTCTATTCGACGGTTTTCGATACGTTGGTGGACTGATTTCGCGTTCAACGCGTACCTGCCGCCCACCTATCCCCTATTTCCTTATCTTAAAACAACGAACAAAACACAACAAGTGAGGTATTTATATTATGTTTACTTATTCTACAAAAGGCACGTGTTCCAGACAAATCCTTTTCGACGTGGACGCGGACAACAAAATGCACAACGTCCGTTTCATCGGCGGTTGCGGTGGTAACTTACAAGGCATTGCCCGTCTTGTCGAGGGCAAAGATATCGACGAAATCGAAAGCTTGCTTGCAGGTGTTCGTTGCAAGGGCAATACGTCTTGCCCCGACCAACTTTCCAAGGCTATCGGAGAATATAAAGCGTCGAAAGCTACAACGGAAAACGCGTAAACCCTTACAAAAAACTTACCGCACGGAACTCTTTTCCGTGCGGTTTTTCTTTTGGTTATTCTTGCTAAAACTCATTCAAATCTCTTATCGATTTGCTTCATTTTTCTATAAATCGCTTTCGCCATATAATAAAAGCCCAAATCGTTGGGGTGGCAACCGTCTACCGAGCAGTATTCCCGCTCGCTTTCTTTATAGAAATGTTTGCCGTGCAGGAAATATACGTTTTTGTCCCCCTGTTTCTTGGCTTTTAAGTAGGTCTCACGGACGATTTGCGCCCGTTCCTCCCCTTGCGAATCTCTAAACCCGTCGGGTTTCGTCAAGAACAAAATCGGCGTTTCGGGTTGCTTTTTTCGGAATCCCTCGTAAAGCTTATAATGGGTATTTTGAAGATGTTCAATCGTCGGCGCATTGTGGTCGTAATCGCATACGAACAGCGAACACTCTATCCCCGCAAGATACTCTATCATCGTATCTTCCGCTTTTGCGTTTCCGCTAAAACCGAGATTGATAAAGTCGAGATTGTTCCACTTTTCAATCCAAGCTTGATACGCGTTATCCGCACGGGAAGCGCAACCGCCTTGCGTTATGGACGAGCCGTAATACAAAATCGGCAATTCGCCGCGATATTTCTTTCCGTTTTGTACCCTCGCTTTTTCGTCCAATCCAACCGTAAGACTTTTTACGTCGTTATAAAGCGGGAAAAACAGAATATAATCGTGCATTTTCCCGTCGTTTGGCAACAGCGCGACGTCGGTAAAGCCTTTCTCGTCCGTAAAAGCAGGAGCAAAAACTTTTACGAGCGCTCTCGCCGTTTCCGTTTCTTCAAGCAAGGTGAATCCGCCCTGCCCGAAGATTGGCATATGCCGCATTTTAGAAAGCGCCTCGTATTCCACCTTTATCTCTATCTTAGACGAGTTCGTCGAAAAGCGCAATCTCCCCCCCGCCGTACAAGCAGCGAGCATTTCTACGCCCTCGCTAACCTGCTTTGCTATATCGTCGGGCATACGGGTAAAACGTTTGACCTTATCACAGTAATACACGCCGTACAAATCGAAGTTTTCATTCGGGATTGCATAATACGCAATCCCGTCTTTATATTCAACCGTCTGATTGGCAAAGTTTTTATCTATCTTTTCAATGCCCATAATCCGCCGCCCTTATTAAAGAGAATTAGTGCTTAAAGTGTCTGTCGCCAACGAAAATCATCGCAATTCCCGCCGCGTTGCACGCGTCGATGGAAAGTTGGTCGTTCTTACTTCCGCCCGGTTGAATAATCGCCGTAATGCCCGCTTTTACGCACTCTTCTACGCAGTCGGGGAACGGGAAGAACGCATCGCTCGCCATAACCGAGCCTTTTGCAAGTTCGCCCGCGTGCGAAATCGCCTGTTGCGCCGCCCAAATACGGTTGGTTTGTCCCATACCGATACCAGTCGTTCTGTCTTTCAAACCGATAACGATTGCATTGGATTTCGTGTGTTTTACGACGCGCCAGTTAAAGAGCATTGCTTGCATTTCTTCGTCCGTAGGCGCGCGATTGGTTACCACTTGCACGTTCTCTTGTGCAAACAGGGTATTGTCGTAATCTTGCACGAGCAAACCGCCGTAGACTTTCTTCATATCGTACGCGCTTGCCTCGCGTTTCGCGCGAATGTCGGGGAGCTCCAAAAGACGGATATTCTTCTTCGTCGTGAGCACGTCGATAGCCTCTTTCGTGAAGCCCTCCGCGATAACGATTTCAATGAAAATCTTGTTGATTTCTTTCGCAGTCGCTTCGTCTACGATACCGTTAATCGCAAGGATACCGCCGAATACGGATACGGGGTCGCTTTCGTATGCTTTGATATACGCTTCGTAAATATTCGCGCCCGTACCTACCCCGCAAGGATTTGCGTGTTTACAAGCAACTACGCAAGGTTCGTCGAACTCTTTAACAAGCTCCAACGCACCGTTCGCGTCGTTGATATTGTTATAGGAAAGTTCTTTCCCCCAAAGCTGTTTCGCCTTGGAAAGAGAGCCCGCGCGAATAAACTCTTCACTATAATAGGAAGCGCCTTGGTGCGGGTTTTCTCCGTAACGCATATCTTGCGCTTTCTCGTACGCAAACGTAATCGAATCGGGATAACGAATCCCAAGCTGCCCCGCTAAATAATTGGAAATCATACTATCGTATACCGCCGTATGTGCGAATACTTTGTATTGCAAATACTTCTTAGTATCAAGCGTAATTTCTCCCGCTTCCAACTCGGAAAGTACGCGTTCGTAATCCTTGGGGTCGACGACGACGGCTACGTCCTGATAATTCTTCGCCGCCGCACGAATCATCGTCGGTCCGCCGATATCGATATTCTCCACCGCGTCCTCGAACAGTACGCCAGGCTTGGAAATCGTCGCCTTGAACGGGTACAAATTAACCGCTACGACGTCAATCGTGTTGATGTTCAGCTTTTCAAGCTGTTCCATATGTTCGGGGTTAGAACGCATTGCCAAAAGCCCTGCGTGCACGATAG
>JAZRBK010000213.1:0-2468 GCA_045635025.1 Candidatus Scatosoma sp. | reverse complement strand
ATAAAAACCATCGCGAACGCTAAAAAACGGCGTTTTGCGGCTTTTTTTTATTTTTATAAAAAAAGTTGCTGCAAAAAAAAGGATTTTCGGGGGTTGTTGTCGAATATATAAATAAGATAAGAATTCGCGGGGGAACGCGCTATGGACAAAGAAATGGAATACGGAACGGTTCGGGAACGGATGTGCGCGAGAGAAGAGGCGTTTCTTTCGCCGTATGCGTTGCACTCGGCGGACACGAAAGGGCGTACGCGGGAAGAAAAGCGTTGCGATTTCCGTACCGATTTCCAACGCGACCGCGACAGGATAATTTACAGTAATTCGTTCAAACGCTTAAAGAACAAAACACAGGTATTTTTCGCACCGGAAGGCGACCACTACATTACCCGTTTAACGCACACGCTCGACGTTTCGCAAATCGCCCGTTCGATAGCGCGTTCGCTTGCACTTAACGAGGACTTAGCGGAGGCGATAGCGCTCGGGCACGATTTAGGGCATACGCCGTTCGGGCACGTAGGGGAAAGGGTGCTTGCGAAACTCGCCGAAGAGGGATTTCGCCACAACGAACAGTCCGTTCGCGTAGTGGAGTGTATTGAAAAGGACGGGAAAGGGCTCAATTTAACCTACGAAGTTAAGGACGGGATTTTGGAGCATAAAAGCAGCGGAAAACCCGCCACGCTTGAAGGACAAGCGGTATCTTTGGCGGATAGAATCGCGTATATCAATCACGACATCGAGGATGCCGTCCGCGCGGGGATTTTGAAACCGCAGGATTTACCCGCTAACGCGGTAAAGGTGCTCGGCAACGAAACAAAAACCCGTATCAATACGGCGATTACGGACATTTACGAAAACTCGTACAACCAACCTTACGTGCGAATGTCGGCGCGGGTAATGGACGCGACGAACGAGCTGCGCGCGTTTATGTTCGAGAGGGTTTACGAGTACGCAAACAAAACGATTCAGGAACGCTCGGAGCGTATGCTTACGCAGATGTTTTCCTATTTCAAAGCACACGTGGAAAAGCTCCCCAAGCGGTATTTGCGCCTTTTGGAGCAAGACGGCAAGGAACGGGTTGTGTGCGATTATTTATCGGGTATGACGGACAGATACGCTATCGGTGTATTTGAAAATCTCTTCATTCCCACGACGTTTTCTATCGGAGGTGGCAATTCGTGAGCGGTGGCAGAGGATTAGACCCGCGCTTTATGCAGGAGCTAAAACAGAAAAACGAGCTCGTCGAAGTTATCGGCGGGTACGTTCCGCTGGACAGAAAAGGGAATACGCATTGGGCGTGTTGTCCTTTTCATCACGAGCGGACGCCCTCGTTTGCCGTCAACCAAGCTGAACAGTTTTACCATTGTTCCGGGTGCGGCGTATCGGGAGACGTGGTTAAGTTCGTGCAAGAGATTGAAGCTACCGATTTTATGGGAGCGGTGCGGATTTTAGCGGCGCGCGCGAAAATGGAAGTTCCGGAAAGCAATTTCGATACGGAAAAAGCGGCGCTGATGAAGAAAAAACGGGACAGAGCCGCGGCGATTATGCTCGATAGCGCGAGATTCTACCTGTCTAATTTATATAGTGGCGATTCCCGAGCGGAAGCGCATTTGCAATATATCGCGAACCGCAAATTAGCGCCGACAACGGTGAAAAAGTTCGGGCTTGGCGCATCGCTCGATTTCTTCTCTTTGCCCGAATATTTAGCGGGGAAAGGATATACGCGGGAAGAACTTTTAGCAAGCGGCGCAGTCGGGGAAACGAAGAACGGAAAACTGATGGATTTCCAAGCGGGTAGATTGATATTTCCCATAATCAACGCATTCGACGAAGTCGTGGGGTTCGGCGGAAGATTGCTCGAAAAAGCGGATTTTGCAAAATACAAAAACACTTCGGCAACGTTGCTTTTCGATAAGAGTAAAACGCTGTATAATATCAACCTTTTGAAAAAGCTCAAACGTAAGCAAGCGATTCCGTACGTGATTTTCGTCGAGGGGTATATGGACACGATTTCCTTATACCAAGCGGGTTTTGAAAACGTCGTTGCCTCGATGGGTACGGCGCTCACCAAAGAGCAGGCACGGCTCGTGAAACGGTATTCGGATAACGTGCTCATTAGCTACGACGGGGATTTTGCGGGACAGAAAAATACTTTGCGCGGGTTGGAAATCTTAAAGGAAGAGGGATTGAAAGTGCGCGTCGTGCCGCTTCCCGAGGGTTTAGACCCCGACGACGTGGTAAAGCAGGGTAAAGACGCTTATCAAAAATGTATCGATGCGGCAATGCCGCTCATCGATTACAAGATACACTATCTCGAACGCAAATACGATACGTCGAGCACGACGGAAAAACGCGAGTTCGTCAAAGAGGCGTTGAAAGTCGTTACCACGGCGGAAAACGAGAGTGTGAAAGAGGAACTTTTGCGTTCGCTTCGGGATAAGACGGGGATTTCCTATCACGCGTTAGAGCGAGAT
>JAZRBK010000212.1:0-3024 GCA_045635025.1 Candidatus Scatosoma sp. | reverse complement strand
AATTTTACAAAATATTGGCTTGAAAATCACGCCGAAGATAGTATCGTCGGCGTGGATTGTTTGACGTATGCAAGTAATATCCCTGCAGTACAAAATTTGCGTGAATACCCTAATTTTATTTTCTATAAAACGAATATTTGCGATAGAGAAGAAATCTATCGCATTTTTCAAATAGAAAAACCCGATATTCTCGTTAATTTCGCGGCGGAAAGTCACGTGGATAATTCCATTGAAACGCCCGATATATTTATTAAAACCAACGTTTTGGGTACGCAGGTGTTATTAGACGCGTGCGTAAAGTACGGTATAAAGCGTTTTCATCAAATTTCAACGGACGAAGTGTACGGCGATTTACCGCTCGATAGCAAAGAAAGTTTCAACGAAACCTCGCCTTTAAAACCGAGTTCACCATATAGCGCGAGTAAGGCGTCTGCGGATTTGCTCACGCTCTCGTATTATAAAACGTACGGCTTGCCGATAACGATAAGCCGTTCTTCAAATAACTATGGAAAATACCAACACGAAGAAAAACTAATACCCAAAACAATCAAAATGGCAAGGGCAGGTAAGCAAATACCCATATATGGCGACGGAAAAAACGTGCGCGATTGGTTGCACGTGGACGACCATTGCCGAGCGCTTGATATTATTTTACATAAAGGTAAAATTGGTGAGATTTACAATATTGGGGCAAAAAACGAACTTTCTAATTTAGAAGTAGTTAAACGGGTCTTAGCTATTCTGCAAAAAGGCGAAAGCTTAATCAGTTTCGTAAAAGATAGGAAAGGACACGATAGGCGGTATAGCGTTGACACGAGCAAAGTGATTGCACTTGGTTGGCAACCGAGAGCTCTGTTTAATCAAAGCATAGAAAGAATTGTTCATATTATTTAATATTAAAAAATATTTTTAAAATATTATTTTTACAATAAATATCAAACCAAAAACTTAAAAAATCAGTTTCCGAACGGAGGCTGATTTTACTTTACGGGAAATACTTTCAAAAAACATTAAAAGTCTCATTCAAAACACTTGACAAAACAGAATACTTCGTGATATGATGTATTACGCAAAGGGAGGTATATCTTGGATATTCAGTTAAAAAGAGGATTGCTGGACGTATGCGTTTTAACCGCAATCAAGAACGAAGATTCATACGGATATAAAATCATCAAAGATATGAAGCCGTATATTGAAATGTCAGAATCGACTTTGTATACGATACTAAAACGGCTGGAAAATGCGAATATGCTCACGGTACGAACCACCGAGCACGACGGACGGCTTCGCAAGTACTATCACATTACCAAAGCGGGACTTGGACGCATAGAAGATTTCAAGGAAGAGTGGAGCGAGGTAATGTCGATTTATAGATTTGTAATGAGGGAGGACGGGAAAAATGTGTAAACGGGACTTTTTGAATGCGCTCGGGAAGAAGTTGTCGTTTTTACCCAAGAAAGAATTAGAAGAGCGCCTTAATTTTTACGGAGAAATGATAGACGATTTGATGGAAGAGGGATTCACGGAGGAAGCCGCTATCGCGAAAATCGGCGGTGTGGACGACGTGTTCGTTCAAATCATAGCCGACATTCCGCTTACAAAATTAGCCAAAGAACGGTTCAAACCGAAAAGGTGTTTCAAGGCTTGGGAAATCGTCCTTTTAGCGCTTGGTTCTCCAATATGGTTTTCCTTGATAATTTCCGCTTTTGCCGTAGTGATTTCGATTTACGTTTCCCTTTGGGCGATAGTCGTTTCCGTGTGGAGCGTGTTCTTGGCGGTTGCAGTTTGTGCGCCCATTGGGATAATTTGGGCGATAGTGTACGCCGTTATGGGCGACGGATACGTAGCGGTTATTACCCTTGCGGTGTCGCTGATTTGTTTCGGGAGTTCCGTTTTTTTGTTATTCGTCTCCAAAGCGGCGGCGAAAGGCGGGTTACGCCTTACGAAGAAATTCCTTTTGGGGACAAAGAAGCTTTTTGTAAAGAAAGGAGGAGATTATGAAGAATAAGGCAAGAAAAATATGGTTTCGGATAGCAATTTTTTCTATAATGCTCGGAGTGATTATTTTTGGAGGTATGATGACGGTGTTAAAGTGGGATTTTTCAAAATTATCAAACGCAAAGTTAGAAATGGCGGAATATGAAATTAGTGAAACGTTTACGAATATATCATTGCAAGCGGGCGTAGAGGATATACGCCTTGTGCCGTCGGAAGACGGAAAATGTAAAGTGGTGTGCTATGAAGAGAAGAAAGTAACGCACTCCGCCACCGTTCAAGACGGGACACTCGTTATCAAGACGCTCAACCAAAAATCTTGGTACGATTATATAAGACTGTATTCCCCCGCGACGAAAATAACCGTGTATCTGCCAAACGCCGAATACGGCGCGCTTTCCGTGGAAGCGAAGACGAGCGATATTGAGATTGCCAAGGAGTTTACGTTTGATAGCATAAAACTGTCCGTTAGCACGGGGGACGCCATATGTTACGCTAACGCGAAGAATGCGGTGAATATCAAAACGACGACGGGCGGCGTCCGTGTAGAGAACGTCGAGGTCGGCTCGCTAAACGTTTCCGTATCTACGGGCAGAGTGAATATGACGGGAATAACGTGTGAGGGCGACTTGTCTATAACCGTTTCCACGGGCAAAGTAATCGCGAAGAATATCACGTGCAAAAACCTTACCACGAAGGGTGATACGGGAGATACATTCCTTGAAAATACGGTGGCAAGTGAAAGGTTTTCGATAAAAAGGAGCACGGGCGACGTAAGATTCGACGGTTGCGACGCGGGCGAACTTGTGGTAGAAACGGACACGGGCGACGTTACGGGCACGTTGCTTTCCGAAAAGATGTTTATCGCGAAAACGGATACGGGAAGAGTGGAAGTGCCCAAAACGACAAACGGCGGAAAATGCGAGATTACCACCGATACGGGCGATATCAAAATCAGTATCAAGCAACCGTAAACAATAAAACCATAAAAACAAGATGTAAAATAAAAGGATAACGAAATTGCTTTTC
>JAZRBK010000211.1:0-2341 GCA_045635025.1 Candidatus Scatosoma sp. | reverse complement strand
TGTGTAGGATAAAAAGCTTCTCGAATCCGTCGTCATACCGATAAAATTAGATAATACGCCAAACGCAGACGTGTTTTCAAGCATTTCAACCATTCCCAATTTATGGTCACACCACCACCAAGCAGGACCTTGTGTAATCAGTCCACTCTCGCCGTCCTTAGAGTACGACCCCGACAACACGGAAATCAACGCGTTATCCGCAGGATTTAACGTGAATAAAACGATTTTCGGCAAGCCGTATTCGGAGCAATCAACCTTATCTAAAAAGCTCGTCAAAGCAGACACGTCCACGCTATTGCCTATCCCTGCAAATCCACCTGACGGTCCAACGAGATTTCTCAATCTTGTGCTGGTATAGCGCTGCGCACCGACATGCAGTTGCATCACAAATCCGTGTTTAGCGTACAGTTTCCCTAACACCGTTAAAATATAGGACGAGAGACGTTTGCACTCTTCTTCACTTGCTTCCCCGCGCAAAAAACGGGTAAAGCGCGCCGCATTTTTTCCATCGTCTTTATAGTAAATAAAGCCGTTATCCAACGCGTGATCGGAAAAACGACAACCCACTTTCACAAAAACCTCTAAACGCTTTTCAAGTGCGCATTCAAAATCGGATAACGTCGTAATTTTTATACTCGTTTTTTCTTCCAAGCTCGATAAAAAGGATTGCGACGGAAGTAGAATATCATCACCACGAAGGGACGGAGCAAGACGTTTATTCTCCAAAAAGCTCTCCACGGCGTCTATCAAAGAGGCGCACGGACAAGCATACTCCACGTGAAAAGTTTCTAAAAGCGACAACGCCGTGATTGCATTGTTTTTTAAGTATTCGTTGCATTGCTCGTAGATTTTTTTTGCGTTTTTTTCGTGGAGACTTTCTTTTATCCCAAAAACAAGTTCTAATTCCATCGCCGACCAATGCGACAAGGGATTGAGTTGGAGCTTGGGAAGTACTTCCGCCCATTTTAAAAATTTTTCTTCTTTGGACGCATCTCCCGTGATATACCGTTCCGCAACGCCACACATACGCATAGCACGATGCTTATAAGGATCGGGGTTTATCCATAAATCATACACGTCGTAAAAGCGTTTATTATTCGATATGTCTTCTATAGATAAATGATTATGGTAATCAATTATGGACAACTTCGCCACTTTTTCGTAGATTTGCTTGGCAATTTCATTACTCAACAAAAACTCGGCTTTCATAACGCAACTCCTTTATTTTAACTTTATTTACAATTTATGTTATTTGCGCACCCATTTTACTTGACAGGCTAATGATTATATCATACAATAATCTTAATAATATCCTCAATAAAAACAAAAAAACAATCGTATTGTATTTGATAAAAATATATGGTATTCGATTAAAAGTAAGATATGGAAGATATACGTTTTTCGGGAAATTTACATTTAAAAATAACAACATCTGGTTTCGTTTCTGTTGTCAGAAACGAAAATTTTACGTTCCCTTACCCAAAAGGAAAAGGCTTTTTTTCCATTGTTTTCGCTTCTCGTGGTGCTTTGGAATATCATTTTATAAAAGATAAAAAAACAGTGCGAATCGACCCCGAATACGCCCTGTTTATCCCAAAGGATTATCCGTATATAGCAACCTATCTTGAAAACAACACGAAAATACGTATTTTAAATTTCGAGCTTGAATATCAAAAAATATCGAAAAATCTTTCCAAGCCTCTACTTTTAAAAATGCCTGAAATTGGTTTGATTTTTAATTCCATTTCCTTTAACAATATGTCAAATTCTTTGTTCTTGGCAAGTAAAATTTACGAATTACTCTATTATATAGAAGCGCAAACGATTGCTACGCCACATAAATATCAAAAGCTTATCCCCGCTCTAAAAGAATTTCAACAATATTATTTCAAAAATGAAAAGATGTCTTATTACGCCGCATTATGCAATATCAGCGAACCAAGTTTTAGACGGCTGTTTAAGGAATATACCGGTCAAACACCCATAGAGTACAGAAATTCTATCCGTATCGCCAATTTACAGCGCCTATTATCCAGCGGTGAATTTAAAATCAACGAGGCTGCCTATCTCGTCGGTTTCAATAATATGTCTTTCTTTTACGAAGTTTATAATAAATATAAGGAACAAGACGAATAGCATAATTCATCTTTTTTTAGGCGTAGAAATGATTGTTCCTAAAAAACTTTGAATGATTTTGGCGGTGCATACATTCATTGTAAGTTTAAATGAAAGCAATTTAGAATTATACAACATAATAAAGCCACAAGAGTAATAAAAAATCGCTCAAAAAAAGTTGACGTTTCAGTTCAAACTCTATATGTTCTGGAAAATCGCAAAATGA
>JAZRBK010000210.1:0-3525 GCA_045635025.1 Candidatus Scatosoma sp. | reverse complement strand
CAAATCGAATCGCCCGAAGGGATTAAGAACTTGCCGAAAATGTTAGAAGAATACGGCGAGTATATCAGCGCGATTATCATAGGGCCGTACGATATGTCGGTGATGGTAGGCACGCCTGCGAATATCGGCAGCGACGAGATGAACAAAGCCATTCAAGAGGTGTTTGATATTTGTAAGAAATATAACAAATCCTGCGGTATTTTCTGCGATAACGAAATCTTAGCGAAGAAGTATCGCGAAATGGGCGCGAACGTACTTTGGATGGCGGTAGACAGAGATTACTATATGCGCGGATTTAACGCTATGATAGACGGCGTAAAGGATTTGTAATATGAAGTATTGGGAGTTTTACTTAGAACCCACGCGATATACGGACGATTGCTATCATATCGGTTCGCAGAGTGCGCCTTGTTGGCTTGTAAAATCCACGGACGGCTTGATTTTAATCGACACGGGGCTTCCGCAGACTTTGTATCAAATCTTGCTCAATATCAAAAAGCTGGGTTACGATTACCGTGATATTAAGCATATTATCCACTCGCACGGGCATATCGACCATATCGGCGGTACGCGGGCGCTCGTGGAACTGACGGGCGCGAAAACGTATATCGGACAAGGGGACGTAGAGATGGTAAAGGGCTTGAACGAACTGCAATTTACCAACGAGTTTCGTCGTCCGTTCGAAGAACCCTTTACGCCAGACGTTGTGATAAACGACTTGGACAAAATCGTGATTGGGGATAAGGAGTTTACCTTTTACGAAACGCCCGGGCATACGCAAGGTACGCTTACAATGTACTTTAACGTCAAAGAAAAAGGGAAAGATTACGTAGCGGGAATGTTCGGCGGAGCGGGCTTAAATACGCTCAACAAGCAGTATTTGGATAGATACAATCTGCCCTATACGCTTAGGGAAACGTTCTTAAAAGGGATAGATAGGGTATATAATATCGTGCCTGACGTACATATCGGAAACCATTTGGAAAACAGTAACCATTTTGAGAAATTAAAAAGGTGCACGAGCGAGACGAACGCGTTCATAGACGGGAGCACTTGGCAACCGTTTTTGGCAAGCAAAAAGCAAGAAGCAATAAACTTATTTGAAAAGGACAGGGTATAAAAATTATGAAAATTGTGGTAGTAGACACGCCCAGAGAGTTTGAGGGCGAAATTGATTGGAGCGAACTTACGAAGCTTGGGGAAACGAGGATTTATCATCAAACCCCGCAAGAGGAGATAGCAAACGTAATCGGGGATGCGGAAATCGTACTCATCAACAAGGGCGAAATCAACAAAGAGATTATGGAAAAATGCCCGAATATGAAATATATTTCCGTTATTGCAACCGGTTTTAATAAGATTGACTTGGTGGAGGCGAAAAAGCGCGGTATTCTCGTTTCGAACGTTCCCTCGTACGGGAGCAAGGCTATCGGACAACACGCGGTAGCATTGCTTATGGAGATAACCAACCATATCGCGCACCACGACAAAGAGGTTCGAAAACTGCGCAGAAGCAGCGATAGCGACTGGTGTTTTTGGGATTATCCGATTTACGAGCTGGAATATAAGACGCTCGGCGTTATCGGGCTTGGGAGAATTGGCAAGACGGTGGCTACGGCGTGTATGGCAATGGGCGTAAACGTGATTGCGTACGACGATTACCAAAGCGAGGATATGTTAAAATTGGGCGTGAAGTACGTTTCGCTTGACGAACTTTTGAGAAGTTCGGATATTATCAGTATGCATTGCCCGTTGACGGACGTTACGCGCAATATGATAGACAAAGACAGTATCGCGAAGATGAAAGACGGCGTTATCCTCCTCAACAACAGCCGCGGCGGTTTGATTAACGAGCAGGATTTGGCGGACGCTTTGCATAGCGGTAAAGTGCTTGGAGCAGGCTTGGACGTTGCGGCGGTTGAACCCATTCAAAAGGATAACCCGCTCTTGACCGCGCCGAACTGTTTTATTACACCGCATATCAGTTGGGCGGCTTTGGATACGAGAAGAAGACTTATCCGTTTCGCTATCGAAAACGTCAAGAAGTTTTTGGAAGGAACCCCTGTCAACGTCGTGAACTGAGTGAGTGCGGGGCTACCCGAAATAACAGTACTTATTTAAGTAAAAAAACAGAATGAAAACTAAGGGAGAATACGTATGGAATATATAAAAATAAAAGGCTTAGAGAAAGATATATCGAGATTGGTTTTCGGAACGGCAACGCCGAAGCTCTTTGCAGCGGTTGCACCTGAGGCTACGAAGCGGGACGAAGAAGCCGCGTTCGAGCTTTTAGACACGGTGTTTGCAGCGGGAATTAACACGTTCGACTGTGCGGCGCATTACGGCGAAGTTATCATGGGCAGATGGATGGAATCGAGAAATAACCGTGACAAATGCGTGATTTTAACGAAAGGCGCGCACCCGAACGCTTGGCGGGACAGGGTAACCGATTACGATATTTTATCGGACGCAAACGATTCCTTAAAGAAGTTGAAGACGGATAAAATCGATATTTATATGCTCCATAGAGATAGCAGTAAAGTTCCCGTCGGTATCATCGTCGAGGCGCTGAATAGACTTTATCAAGAGGGAAAAATTGCGACGTTCGGCGGTTCGAATTGGACGCATCAAAGAATCGAGGCGGCGAACGAATACGCATACAAGCATAATTTAACCCCGTTTACGGTGTCGAGCCCTAACTTCGGTTTAGCCGAACAGGTAAGCGACCCTTGGGTAGCGGACGCTAAGTTTTCCGACCCTTGCGTAACCATTTCCGGCCCTGAAAACGAAGAGGCGAGGGCGTGGTATGAAAAGACGGGTATTACGGTTTTTGCGTATTCGAGCCTTGCGCGCGGGTTCTTCTCGGGTGCCTTCCAAAGCGCAAAACCCGAAGAAGCTTATAAGATAATGGACGAAGCGGGTATCAAGGGTTATTACTGCGAGCAAAATATCGAGCGGCTTAGAAGATGTGAGGTTTTGGCGCAAAAGAAAGGCGTTAAAGTCGCACAGGTTGCGCTTGCTTGGATATTCTCCCAAAAGATGAGCCTTTGCGCTCTGTCGAGTCCCGTTACGAAAGAGCAAATCTACGACAATATTAAGGCAATGGAGCTGAAACTTACCCCCCAAGAGGTAAGTTGGCTGAATCTTATAGATTAAAAACCGTATCGAAAAAGATTTATAAAAAGAAAGAGGTGGAAATATGGCGAAAAAATCGGTAACTTTCAGTTTTGACGACGGGGTGAAGCAAGATATTCCTCTTGTAAAATTATTCAACAAATACGGCATAAAAAGTACGTTCAACTTAAATACGGGGCTTGCCAACGAAAAGTGCCGTTGGGTGTATAAAGGGGTGGACGTAATCCATATGAACAAAGCGGATATGCTTGATTTATACAAGGGGCACGAGGTAGCCGTACATTCCTTGACACATCCGTTCTTAGAAAAGTTAGACGAGGAAAAAATCTACAAAGAGATTTACGAAGATAAGTGCAACCTCGAAGATTGGTACGGGGAAGAGGTAGTGGG
>JAZRBK010000209.1:0-3602 GCA_045635025.1 Candidatus Scatosoma sp. | reverse complement strand
CCTCGTATTTTTCGTCGAAAATAAGGAGCTGTTTAGAAAGCTGTAACGCAATTTCGCCCGAGAACAAAAACGCCGCGAGTTCTTCCTCTTTTTCTTTCGTAGCCGAAAGCTCATCGTCGTAGATTTTCGTTACCTTTCCCTTTAACGCCGCGAGCCGTTCGATATGCAATTTCTTCTCGTCCGAGTCTTTCTTGCTGGATTTTTTCGCCGTAAACTTAGGTTTTTCTATCGCGCAAGCGGCGAAGTAATCCCGACTTTCCAAAACCGCCGTAAGGAACTCGATAAGTTCGTTTGCAAGCGCTAACGCGGCAACGCTCGTAGGCGTAGCGTTTTCCTCTCCCTCGCTTTCAAAATACGCCCTTTCCGCTTCTATAAAGGAAAGATAATAGCCGCATTTTTTACGCAAAAGAGCGTGTAAATCGGCGCAAACTTTGTCAAATGTTTCTTTATCGTACCTCCCTGAGTTTTGCAAGTACTCCCTATAATCGGCGCGGTTGCGAACCTCTTTATACGCGGAAAGCAATAAGGAGCGGAAGGTATTATCGCTCTTTTTACGCCAATACACGGACAAAAGGCGCATAAACCCTTCGTCCTTTTGCTCGTAACCCTCTTCTAACAGCTCGTCAAGCGCGGCGTTTTTCATTGCTACGCCCTCCGCGTCCTCGTCGTTGATTACACGGAAACCGTTATCCACGCCCGCCGCGTAAAAGTGCGTGCGGATAAGCTTGGAACAAAAGGAATGTATTGTGGAAATATCCGCATTAGAAACCTCGTCGAGCTGTTTTTTGAGCTCGGCGCGCCTACTCTGCGGCGTATTGGAATCGTTAATCGTCTGCACCAATGCCTTGCGGAGTTTTTCTTTCATTTGCGCCGCCGCCTTTTTCGTGAAAGTAACGGCTAAAATCTCGTTTACGCTATGCCCGTCTAAAATGAGGTTGATGATTTTTTGTATCATTACCGTCGTTTTACCGCTCCCTGCCGAAGCCGAAACGATGGTTTTGCCTTGCGCGTTGATTGCCGCAAGCTGTTCGCCTGTAAATCTACTCATCGTTTTTCTCCTTTCCCTCGCGCAGAGTTTTGGCTATCTCCGCGATAGCCGACGGGTCGATATTCGCTTCCGTGCGTTTCGTTTGCGTGTCTTTTTGGAAACCGCACATTCCCCCGTATTTACAATAATCACAGCTATTCCCGTACGGCGTAGCCGCGACAAATCCATCTTTGAGCTCTTGACAGCCCTGCCGAACAACGTGCACGGAATAGTCGAGAAAATCGCGGAACGTACCCTCGTCCATAACCCGTTTGCTACGGGAGTTTTTCAAGGAAGCGGGGAAATATTCACTTTGTTTCTCTTCGGAAATCGCTCTGTCGCCCGAGCGGAGCGCCTCCTCGTCGCCGTTGAGGAAGCCTTTCATTTGGAAACGCCCCTCTTCGCCGTCGCTATACGTAACGGAGGCGGGGAAATAGAATACGCCTGCGGGAATACGCTCTCCTTTGAGCGCGGACATATACAGTTGCATTTGCAATTTTCTGCCCGTGTAATACGAAGTTGCCGAATCGTCAATCGCACCCGTTTTATAATCGATGACGCGCACGTATTTCTCCGTGCCGTCCATTCTGTCCACTTTGCCGTGGTAAGTATCCGTAGAAACGGTTTTTTCCGTTTCCTCCACGGTAAAATCAGAACCCTTAATCTGCCGATACGCCGCAAGCGCGACGTCCGCGCCCTCTTTTAAGAGCTTTTCCCCAAAGAACGTACCCGAAGCGGTATCCGATTGCGCGGCATAAACGGGGCGTTTTAATATTTCCGCACCTGTTTGCATAGCGTACGCACGCATTTCTTCTTCCGTAGCCATCTCGCCCGCGTGCTTCGTTGTTATCTCCAAAAGTTCGTGGATAAAATTACCCGTATCTACCGCGAGCACCGCCGTTTCTTCCCTCTCTTTGAGCTTTAACCCCCGTTCAACGAAATGTCTAAACGGGCAAACGAAATACCCTTCGAGCGAGGTAGGCGAGATTTTTCCCGCGTGGAAGAAGAGCTCTTCGCCCCGTTCAACGCGTACCTGCCCCTCGTATTCTAATAAATAATCGTCTTTCCCCTGCACGCTGAGCTTATCGAGCGCAGAATACAAAGAAGAAAACTTCTTATTGTCCTTACCCTTACCGCTCAAACGCGTATTTTCGTAATCGTGTTTTTCTAATAGTAACTGTCTTACCGCAGGTGCGGCGGCGGAACATTTGTATTTGAACTCGCTCTCTTGAAGTCCCTTTTGCCGTTTGATAGACTTCCCGTCCACCCCGCAAAATACCGCGTCGATATAACGGAACACGTCGCTGACAGACGGCTCGCTGCCGTCCGCGCTCAAAGGATAGGAAAGGTGTAATTCTTTCAAGAACGTACAAAGATTTAAGCAAACGCTTTCCCGTCCGCGAAGATTGACTTCGGCTACGGTGGGTTCTAACAGCGTTTTTACCTGCGCCAAGCGCGCAATTTCCCCGTCTGAAACGATAGCGGTGTCACTTGCGTTTCTCGGCACGTCGTCCGTCATTCCCATCGCGAATAATACCGCTACCTTTTCAATACGGCTATCCGTGATATCCCCGATGAATACCGCGTCCGCTTTTAAGGGTATGAGCGATATTTCCGTGGCGTCTAACCCGTCTTTAAGCACCGCCGCAAACTCGGCTATCGTAAGTTCCTTGTCGCCCGTTAGAAGTTCCGCTTCACCAAGCACCTTTTCCAAAGCGCCGTAAATCTGCGACAAATACCCCTTTTGCGATACGTCGTCTACCCTTTCCTCCAACGTTTCAAGTTTATTTTCTACGTCGAAATCGGACAAAATCTTGCGGACGGCTTGGCAGTATTCCCTGCCCTTTCCGCGTGTTTTTATTCCGCTTGTCGCAAGTAACAATCTCTCCCTGCCAAGCGAAAGTTTTTCTAAATCGAAAAGGGAGGTTACCGCTTCCCCCGTCTTAATCTCCCGTTTTGCGCCCCCGCGGTAATTGGCAAACTTCAAAAGGTAATTTCTATATTCTCCGCTCTCGCCGAAAAAGAAGTTCTGCGTGAGCGATTGCACGGCGGCGGGAGCGTATTTCTCCCCCACCACGCGGAAGCAGTCAAGCAAAAACCGACTGAGCGGATGTCTTTTAAGCGATTTCTTTTCATCGATAAAATAGGGTATCCCGTACTCTCCAAGCGCCCGTTTCAGCGGCAACGAATACCCCTCTACCGACGGCAAAAGAACGGCAAAATCCCGATAACGCATCGTCGGGTTTTCCATTGTTAAACGGCGGATTTGTACCGCTACGTACTCCGCCTCGTCTACTTTGTCCTCCCCCTCGTAAAAACGAATATTTTCGGTGGCTTGACGTCCCTTACCCACCCGCTCGGGATTGAAAAGGCTCTGCCGAAGCCGTTCCGCTTCTCCGTCGAGCGGTGTACCAAGCTCCTCAATCGTAGGCGAGCCGTACTCCTTACAAACGCGTAAAAAGGTTTGATAACCGCGGCTCACGTAAAAATCCTCGTCGCCCGCACAAAAAATACCGACGACGTTTTTCGCCGTTTCCAACGCCGCTCGCACCGTTTGCGCCGCCTGTGAAGTAAA
>JAZRBK010000208.1:0-2445 GCA_045635025.1 Candidatus Scatosoma sp. | reverse complement strand
AGCTCGTTCATTGAAATTGCGGGCGGCGCAGCCTTACCGCAGGGCTGGCCTTTCCCTTCTTGGTATGAATCGGTAGATGATCCCACAATGTTCGGTAAGGTAAAATCGCAGGGATCGACGGCATTTGAATTTAATAAATTGAGAGCGTGGCAAAGCGATAAATGGGTTGCGGAAGGCGGCACGTTTGAAATTAACGAGGAAACGGGCTATGCGCATTTTGCAACGGATACGTTAGGGACCAACGAGACTTTTAGGTTTTATCGAACGGATATTGCTGAGCTGGAAAGAGCTGGCGGCGTAATGAGCGAATATTCTCCGTTTATAGAGCTTGCGCTTGATTTCAAAGGCTATAACATGGATGATTATTACGTGATTTGGCAAACAGCGGAAGGCGGCGATCAGTGGTATAGCATAGCGCATAATGACGTAGCGACGACGATAAACGACAGTTTTTCTAACTATACGGATAGATGTTACCTTGAAATGTATCTGGCGGAAAACTGGGACAAACAGGTTATTACGAAAATTGGTTTGGAGTTTAGACCGAAAGAAGGGGAAAAACTTACAGTAAAGAGTGGACAAATCGATTATATTCGTTGTCAGTACGATACAAGACAGTCTAATGCTACCTATCAATGGATACTTTCCTTGTACAATTACGTTAGATACACCAACGATATGAGCGTATTAGAGAAACTCATGCCTAAGGCAAGAAGAGCAATTCTGTTCTTAACGCACGTTTTAGAGGGCGAAAAAGGCTTGTTAGATATTTCTTATATGTATGGTCATAACGGTATCGGTATGTATAAGAAAGAAAACGGAAATTATAATTTTGACACGGTAAATGGTGTCGGTAACGGATATTGGGATTTAACGGTATCCTCGAAAAAATCCTTTGAAGCAAATATGTATTTCTATCAAGCGTTGCTTGCGATGGCAGATCTTGAACAAAGGGTTGTGGATGCGGATATCACTATCACAGAAGAATCCGTGATTCGCAATCGATTGATGTTCCAAGAACCCGAGGTGGAATACAATTACACGGCGGAAACGTTAACAGCACTTGCAGATACGGTGAAACAGAACATGGAAAAAGCTGTACAACCGCAATTACAAGAAAATGGCGAATATGATAACGTTGGCGGATTTTGGAATCCCGCCACAGGTCGTTTTGTTTCGGGGATTAATGAAACAACGGGTACCATTGCCGATTATGGTTACGTATATTGGAATTTAGAAGCCATTTGCGCAGGGCTTGGTACGGACGAACAGCAGCTTTCTATTATGCAATGGATTGACGGGCAACGAATGGTAGAAGGTGATCTTTCGACGGGCAACGATATTTATTTTTATGAATTTGCGCCTCGATTCAACACGAAAGATGCAAAGGAAAACTGTTCAGCGTTCAGTTACGCCATATTTGCAGCAGAAAAAACGTATGGAACTTCGTGGAGCAGACAGCTTCAAAATGGTGGTGCGGCAATTGCGTGGAGTTATTACGACATAATGGCAAGGGCAAAAGTACTCGGCGCAGACAATGCTTTCAAGCGTTTAAAAGAAATTCAAGTCTGGTATGAAAAAGTGCTTAAAAACACGGAAGGCGATGGTTGGGATTTCTATGGCGGATATTATGAAACACTTGCAATGGAAGCGGATGAAAAGGCGTTGGAGGGCGATACGAGCGAGTATGGTATTTGGACTGTTCAAGATGCAAGCAGAAAGGGCGCAGGCGCGATTGGGTTAGACGCAGAATTTATTGAAAGCGTTATCTTTATTAAGGCGCTTCCCGATGCGTTCTTTGGTATGGAAACGAACGGTTATGACAATATTTCCTTCCAAAACAATTTACCTAAGGATTTGGATACTTTTCAAATCGACAACATGAAATTCAATAGCTGTATTTATTCTGTACGAGCAACGTCGGATGGTATCGAGATATTGAACGTAAAAGGCATGGTGAAAGATACGCAGACGGTAACGATACGTTTTGAAGAGCCGAGCAAGGATTATTCGGTCTATATCAACGGTAAAAAGACGGAAAAATATTCCGTAGAAAACGGCATTATTTATGTTACAGTTCCATTTGATTTGGTAAAAGTAACGGTGAAATAAAAATATTTAAAGAGGGTCTATTATGAAAACGAATTCTATTAAAAAAGTACTTTCCTGTGTTTTTGGTTTTTTGTTAGCATTTACTGCAGTTGGTTGCGGAGGAAATAGCGGAGATAGCAGCGATTCAGTTGAATTAACGATCGGGGTTGTTAATCAGCCCAGCGAAGTGAAAATCATCAATTCGTTCATCAAGGCATATAAAGAACAGCCTGGCAATGAAAACAAGAAAATCAAAGTAACCAAGATTACGGATAATTATGATACATGGGTACAAAGACAGCAATACGAAGTCGGATCGTAGCCATGTCGTTCTGTGGGCCAAGGAGTTGAACC
>JAZRBK010000207.1:0-6144 GCA_045635025.1 Candidatus Scatosoma sp. | reverse complement strand
CTTTATAGTTTTGCCCTACGTCTAAGTCGGCAGAGCCCGCCTCATAGCGCGTACCATCTTTCATCGTACCGTCCGAAGCGTCGGAAGCAAACTGTTTCAACGTACGCATAGACTCGATGATTTCGTGTGCAAAATCCTTATCATAGGAATAATTCACACCGTCCTCTTCAAACCATTCGCCTCTATTCGCCGCTTCCGTCCAATCTTGCGCGAGCTTCGCTTGCAATTCCTTGATTAAAAGCGTACCCTTTTCCAAGTTGGTTACGTTACCGTTTTGTTCGCTCTCGTCGAAGAAGTTAAGCCACATATCCATTTTTTCGAAAAGGTTAATCCCCTCTTTCAAGGAACGTTTCGCAATCGCCGTCAAGGTATATTCGTACAATTCCATATTCGGCAATCTCGAATAGGTAATCCCGTCCTTCGTAACGTTCGCTTGCGAAGCTACGGGCACGTTGATATACGAACAACGCGGGTCTTGCGCATACACGACAACCTCGTTCAACCAAGTTTCCACTTTCGCCTTAGAGAACGAGCTCGCATCGCCAAGGAGCGCAGGCAAGTTTTGCGGGCACAAACGGAAGTTTAAGAGGTTCTCCACGTATACCCTTTCCATATATTGCGTAAGGTTTGCTTCGCCGTACTTGTTGTTATCGAACATAACCGCCCAAGTACTTCTCGAATGGGTTTCGTCGGAAATCTCATAACCCCAAACGGTTATCTCAACGGGAATCGTCGTCTTGTTGCCGTCTACGTCTAAAATAAAGCTACCCGTATACAAACCCGCGGGTTGCCCCTTAGGCACTTTTACAGAAACGTAAATCCCTTGATTGTTTCCTTTTGCAATGACGTTTTCGCCGTATTCAATCGCCGCGCTCATAGGCAGGAGTGCGTCAGGCGACATATCGCCGTCTTGATACGGGGACAAACCGTTATAGAAATGTTTTGCTTCCCCCTCTACGTCGCGCTCTAATTCGATATATTTCTCGTGATACAAATCAAAGTTTTCCTTTGCGAGCGTATGTTCGCCGCAAGTCAAATCGTTGAGCGTCAACTTATACGACCGAACGTCGTAATCAGGCGTCATAATTACTTGTGCCGCCTCGTATTCGTTTTGGAAAGATTTGATTTCTATTTTCAATTCGCCCGAATCGTACGCTTTATTTTGCAATACTTTTTCCAAGCTATGCGTAGTACATACCTTTACGTTTCCCGCCACGAAAGGCGCGGAGCTATCGCCCGTTTCCGTTTCACAAGCCGTAGCCGCCATTAAACAGGAAAACGCAAGGGTTGTTGCTAATATTTTCTTAACTTTCATACTTTCTCCGTTTTCTAATAGGAATAGGTGCGCACAAATTAAGTGCGCTGATTCCGCTTGCCGAAAACGCTCGGCAAGCGGAATAAATCATTCAGTTTAGCCTATAACGCCTGCAAGACCAAGCGTATCTTTCCACTTTGCATTATTGTTTGCCGTTTGGTCGTTGTAGAGAGCTTCGGCAAGGCTTTTTGCGGTTCTGCGAGCAGTAGAACTCGGCGCACAGAAGTGAAGCTCTAATGACGTATTTTGCAAATCATAAATGTCGGTATGTTTCCCCGTAATGGTCAACGGCGTTCTGTATCCTCTCCCTACGTACCAATCTTCCACGCTCGTATCGTTAATACGTTTTTGTTGAAGAGGTGAGAAGCCTTTGAAAAGGTCGGAGTTCTTATCGATATCGTATTTGAATGCCGTCGAAACGCCCTTCGTCGCCTTCATAAACGTTTCGATACCTTTATCGCTTGCCATAAAGATAAGGAAGTCTTTCGCCAAATCTTTCGCGTCGGAGTTTTCGGGAACGAACGCCACGTGTCCGCCGAGCGTCGATTTACACAATCTTGCTTCTTTTACGATAGCAAAGTCGTGCTCGGATACGTTTGCCACGGACGTTTCGCCGTTGTCAACCGCTTTGACAATCGCGGAAAGCTTGGTATTATACACTTTCTTTTCCGAAGCGGAAAGGGTCGAATACTCTTTCGTACCGTGCGTGTAAAGGTCCAATCTCTCTACGATAGAGCTGATAACGGGCGTTTTTAAGAAGTAGAACTCGTTGCCCTCGTTCAGCCACCCCTCGTTTTCAGGGTTGTTCATAAACGAATCCATTTCCAACTCGAACCAGTCGCCCATAAACATAATGCAAGCTTCCGCATTCAAGAAGTGTGCTTGCGTCGTAGCGTATTCCTTATATGCCCACTTCGTATTTATGTAGCCGTTATTGTACCAAAGCAATTCCTCGATTGCCTCCATCGAGCGCAAACGTCCCGTATTTTTGAAAATCTCAACGCTATATTCGCCGTCGATTTTCCCCGACATAAACTCTCTGTACCCTGCTTCACCGCCGTATTGTCCCCAAAGAACACGGAACGCGCCGTCCGTCCAACACGATTGCTTGGTCGGAACCATAATCAATTGGGGATTGGTATCTTTTGCTTTTAACTTGTTACCCATTTCTACGAGCTCGTAAGTGGTTACGGGCATTTCGAACCCTGCGGGAAGATACTTATCTACCACCCATTGGTTGTAAAGCAAGCCGTAGCTGCCGTTTACCCAAGGAAAGTCCATTGCGTTAAAGCCTGCGCCGATATCTTTGTCCGCTTGCTCTACGAATTGGTCGTACATTTTATCTTTTACCGTTACCTTTTCGCCAGGGATAGTCGTGTTATACATATCCGTCAAATCCGCATAGAAACGCACGCCGTCGCTCTCGCCTAAGGGTTTTGTCGCATAGTCACAAGAGAAATACAAGTCGTGGTCTGCATACGTACTTTCAATATCGCCCGTGGGCTTAGTACGAATGGTACTAACCGTCGGTTCGGGAATAGCAAGACGGGGATATTTTTCCTGTACCCACGCTTCCTTTTTGAACTCTTCTACGAGCGCGTACGCCCAATCCACACCGTAACCGAAGTTGGAAACGAAGATTTGCAACGTTTCCGCACCGCCGAGCACGCCGCCCGTGCTGTTTTTACAGCCAACCATCGACGCCGCCGAACCTACGGAGAGCGTCGCAAGGGAGATTGCAATCGCCTTTGATACTTTCTTATTCATAATTTTTCCTCCAAATATGTTTTCTATAATTTTTATTTTTATTTTTGTTTTTTAACGGTTCAAGTTTTAGGCTTTCCCATATTAGTCTTTCCCGTATTAGCCTTTCAAGCCGCCGATTGCCATATTCTTGAATATCAAATCGGACGAGAAGCCGAACAGTACGAGGGGCGGGATAGAAGCGATAATCAAACCGCACCAGTACACGGGCGTATGCGAGTTATTGCCTTTGAAATCGGAAGTCAACAGATATAAACCGGTAGACAAGTTCGTATAGCTGGGTTGATACAACAAAACGTTCATATAATCGTTCCAAAGACCGAACGTATTGTTGATAAAGAACGTCCAGAAAATCGGAGCAGTCATTCTCGCTTCAATCGCGAAGAAGATACGCAGTCTGCTCGCACCGTCGAGTTCCGCCGCCTCTTTGTACGCGTGGGACAAGCCCGCAAACGCCGCCGAGTAAATGAATACGCTAGGCGCACGGCCGTTCCAAGAAGTCAACACGAAGTAGAGCGGGCTATCGTACAAGCCGACGTCGTGAATAAACTTCATATACGCACCGCCCGAGCCGAACAAGGGCAACGTCATCGTAAACAAGTGCACCGCCATAACCGCTTTCTTGCCGTAGAAGTTGTATCTTGCGTAGACGTACCCTACGAGCATCGGGGTTAAGGACAAAATCCCCGCACGGACGAACGTCATCCAAAGGCTGTTCCAAATCATTCCCACAAGACTGATTTGACCGACAAGCAAACTTGAAAAGGCTTTCCCCCAGTTTTTGTACCGCCAAACTTCGGGGAACTCCCAAAGTGCCGTCATTTCAAACTCCGCTTGTGCTTTGAACGTACTCACGAGCATAAAGAAGAGCGGAGTTAAAATCGTAAGGATTTGCAAACTGAAAATTGCAAAGGCAACGCCGAAAACCACTTTCTCACCGCCGTTGCGCTGCGTTAAAACGTTTCTTTCTTTTACTTTTCCAAACATTATTCTTTCCCCCTATTAGTACTCTACCGCTTCTACTTTGTTAATGAGCCATCTCATTACGTAAATAATGGGGAACATAATCGCCGTCAAGCACATACCCGCCGCAGACGCTTCTGCGTATGCGTCTTCCCCCGTAGCGTATACCTTTTGGAACATCCAGTAGGAAATCGTCGTCGTTTCCAACTTATTGGATGCCGTGCCCGTAAAGAGCAGGATAGGCCCGCTCGAACTCAAAATGCCGATTACGTCGAGAAGGAGCAAGGTTGAAAGGGTGGGATAGAGCAAGGGAATCAAAATCTTCGTCAACTCGTCCCAAGCCCCTACGCCGTCCAAACGCGCGCTTTCCAAAACTTCCAAGGGGATTCTCGCCAAAGAACCGCCCAAATAGAGCATATTCTTCGTCCACCCCATCCAAAGCACGTATACGACCATCGTCCAAGTCGCTGTTTCCGGTTGGTTAAGAAGCTCGGGCATTACGAACTCGGGGTTAAACTTTTGAATGATGAGCCCAATTGCCCCGTCGCTGGCCGTAATATTCTTGAAAAGCGCGACGAACACAACGGGAGAGATAATCGCAGGCATATACAACACGAAACGGAAGAACTTATACCCCGCCAATCTCTTATAGAAGAAATAGGCGATAAATATCGACCAGAAGAACAAGATACAGTCCGTCCCGAAGTAGATAAACGTATTTTTAATCGCTATAAAAAGTATGGACTCGGGCGAACGGATGTCGTTCCAGAGCATTTCAAAGTTTGCTAGCCCTGCGAATTCACCGTTTCTCTTGAATGCCAAGAAGAACGAATCGATGTTCGTGTATACGTAAATTGTGAAAAACTCGATGAGCGGCAACGCAATCAAGCAGTAGACGAAAATCGTGTCTTTTAACTTCTTGCTTTGTCCCATCGTTTTTTTCTTGGTTTGCAATGTTGTTTCCATACAACTACCTCCTATTTCCTTTCGTACTTTTGATTTGCGATACTTGATTGAGTATCTTTTCCGCCGTCTTGAAGTTGTCCGCATACTTCTTTCTGAACTCTTGCGGGGTGTATCCCGTTACGTCCTTAAAAAACTTAATGTACGCGTACGCGGACTTAAAGCCGACGAAACTTGCTATTTTTGCAATCGAATCCCGTCTGTGCATTAGATTGTAAAAAGACAACGTGATTCTCTTACGTTTTTGGTATTGAATGGGACTGTATCCCATATATTCTTTGAACTGCCTCATTAAATGCTGTTTGGATACGTACGCAATCGACGAAAGCTGTTCAAGCGTTATATCTTCGCGAAGGTTTGCTTCTATGTACGAGCGCGCAATTTCCACCGAAGCCGTTTTGCTTCTTGCTACGGGTTCAAGCTCCGCCTTATTCGTGGAAAATGCCACGAGCTTGTTCTCCCAAAAGCTCGACGAGCACAAGAACACGATAAGAAGCTGTAAATACGCCGCGACGAGCTCGTTACAAAACTCGCAATCGTCCGACAACGCCTCGTACATCTTGTCAAGCCAAGTACGAACGTCCTGCCATTTCTCGCCTAAGTGGATTTTACAGTTTTGCGCCGTCGTAGGGAAATGCAAAGAAGTTATCCCCAAGCAGTAATAGGAAAACTCGTATTCCCCAACCTCGATATGCGGCAAGCTTGCGTTGATAACAATCATATCCCCCTCGGAAATAGAAACCTCTTCCCCAAGGACTAACATCTTGCCCGTACCGCTCGTTACGAAAAACAGTTCGCAAAAAGCGTGTTCGTGTTGACAGAGCTGCTCTTGCGACAAACATTCTTTACGAGCACGGAAAATACGGCTCATTTGTAAAAGCTTATACTTCTTCCCGTGTAGCTTGTTTTCGATATCGCAAAGATACAGCCCCTCTTTATGGATTCCCTCGCTCATATCTTCCCCTCATCATCAATTTTTTCCTTTCCCTTTTGCTTTATAATATAATTTATTTGCTTACGTAGTAAGCAAATAAGGGACGTCCCTTATTTCGGTTGTAAAATCAAGCCTTGCGCTTCCCTGAAATTATCTTTGACTATTTTTACATTCGATACGGAAAGTAATCTTCCCCGTCTTGGGC
>JAZRBK010000206.1:0-2909 GCA_045635025.1 Candidatus Scatosoma sp. | reverse complement strand
GAAGTAATCGACGTATACGATTCGACGAATTATTTCAAGATACAATTTAGCGCTGCGCCTGGTTTAGAGGACGCGTCCTTGAGTAAGGGTGGCAACATTGCGTATTTCTTGGCGTGCGCGAGTAACGGACAAAAGCTTTCGGGTTATGAATCAGCGAATGGAAAGCTGCACGTAAATAACCAGTACGGCGAATATTCCTTCTTTTCCTTTTCCGACCAAAGCGGCAAGGATAGCGGAACGGGGCTTTATTACGACGTAGAAAGGAAAGCAATTTCCGCAGTTACGAGCACTGGAATAAAAAGACAAATTATTGATTTTGACGATCCGAAATTTTTCGGTACGTATCTTTGGGGCGGTGTTACGACCAACGAAGTATATTGCCGAGTAAGCTGTAGCGACTACAAAAAGGATACGGCGACGGTACTTATCAGCAAGTACGGCAATTACGATTTATCGAACCCTGAAATTTGCGACGAAACCGCGCCTGCGCTTGTTGTAGATTACGGTGAATATACGAAGGATACAATCCCCTCGGCGTTGGCAGGTACGGCGTATAAAATATTCCCGTCGAGCGCATTCGACACGATTGACGGGGCGCAGGACGTAGAAGTAAAGGTGTATAGAAACTACTATTCGGCGCAAAAGCAAGAGGTTTCTATTAACGCAAAGACGGGTACGTTCAAACCGCAGATCGCAGTACCGCACCATATCGTATATACGTCCACGGACTCTCGCGGCAACGTCGCGCAGGAAATTGTCCCCGTGAACGTCCTTTCGTCGATTGATAAATTAGAGCTTGTATTCGACGAGTTTGCCCTTGAAACGGTAGAGGGGAATGCCTATTCGCTTCCTGCATACCTTGTGAATGGCTCGCTTGGTAACGCGCGCGTTTCGATAAGGGTTGAGCTCAACGGCAAGGAATTGAAGATTGAAAAGGACTCGGTAAGACCTTTTGCTGTTGGTGAAATGAAGATTTTCTATGCGGTAGAGGACTACGTAGGCAGAACCTATGAAACCGAGCAAACGGTAACGGTAACTGCGGCGGAGAAGCCCACGTTTATTGAAACGCCGATTTTGCCTAAATATTTGATTCAAGGACACGTTTATACGTTCCCGAAAATCAACGCTTACGACTATATGCAGGGTGCGGGCGAAGCAATTTCCACGACCGTACACGTTGTAGAAAACGGCAAGGAAAGTGAATTGAGCGGCAACGTATATACGGCAGGCGACGCACAGGAAGCGGAGATTATTTATAGGGCGAAAATCGGTAGCGCAATCAACGAATACCGCAAGGTATTGCCCGTTTACGACGTGGAAGTAGGCGACGACTTGGATATGTCGAAGTTCTTCTTGGTTAGCGGAAACGGCGTTGCTACGACGGACGATGAATCGGTATCGCTTTCGGTAACGAGCGACGGCTCTTTTGAATATCTTAACTCGGTACTGTCGCGCAAGTTCAGAACGGAATTCTTATACACCGAAGCGGCGCGCAAGCCGATGACCTTCCATATTCGCTTGACGGATATAGAAGACGAAGGGAAGTATTTGCAATTCACGTATGCGTTCAACGGCTCGAATACGAGCTTCTACGTGAACGGCAATAAAGGCGATGCAGTGCAGGTAAGCGTTGCTTTGAACGTTGGCAACCAAAATTCGCTTAATTTCGATGCGGAAAATAAGCAGGTATATTACGATATATCGAACAACAATATCGTGCCTGTGAATACGTTTGCGAATGGGGAAGCCTTTGACGGCTTTACGGACGGAAAAGCATACGTGACCTATGCGTTTGAGAACGTGAAAAGCGATGCTTCGATGAAGATTTGTTCGATTAACGACAACTATTTCAGCAATGAAACGGCGGACTGGATTGCCCCGTTGATTGAAATGGACGGCGACGTTGGCGGTGAATTCGTGCTTGGCAGTACGTTCACACTTCCCAAGATTTTCGCAAACGACGTTTTGGACGGGGACGTAGCCGTGTACGTTACGGTGACTACGCCGAGCGGCAATATTCTGTATAGCACGGACGGCAGAGCTCTTGACGAATTGCTTTACGAAGGTGAAGAAATTCAAATCAAGTTGACCGAATACGGCGCGTATTGTTTCTACATTACGGCAAGTGACCGCGCAGGGAATCAAGGGTATAGCACTCCCGTTCTTACGGTTGTGGATACGCAAAAGCCTACCCTCCAAATCAACGGTTCGATTCCGACGACGGTAAGCGTTGGCGCGAACGTAGACGTGCCCAAGGCGAGCGTAAGTGACAACTTAACGCAATCGGTTACCTTGAAAATATTCGTAATTACGGCGACGGGCGTACTTTTGGACGTAACCAACGCGACGGGCTTCAAGGCAGACGTAGCAGGTTTGTACACGGTAATTTACTACGCGATGGATTCGGACGGTAACTTTACGTCGGAATACCGTTACGTGAAAGCGGCTTAAAAAGGAGAAACTACAATGAATAAAATTGCAAAAATAACAGCAGGGCTGTTAGCAGCGGTTTCCTTGTTCTCCATAGTAGGCTGTAAGAAAAACAAAGAAGAAGGCAATTACTTGCAGGGAAGCAATATTCCCCAGCAGGAAGGAACGATTCACGAAAGGCAAATCAGCTTTACGCAAAAGAAGCTGGTGGAAAACGGTACGAGCGAATACGCCGTTCTTGTCAAGGAAGAAAGTCGCAGTGAAATTTCGGAAGCGATAAACGAGCTGCAAAATCTTTTCCGCGAAGCGACGGGGGTATCGTTGCCCGTGGTGCTTGATGAAAACGTTACCTATGATGCGAATGCGAAATACATTTCGTTGGGCGCGACCGAGTTCGCTAGCGCGGCGGGAATCAACACCGCAGATAAAACGTTGGGCGAGCAGGGTTATCGAATTGCGACCAAAGGGAACAGTGTTTT
>JAZRBK010000205.1:0-4246 GCA_045635025.1 Candidatus Scatosoma sp. | reverse complement strand
ATTGCCTCTATTGATATTCAAAACTTTCGCAATAGGACCTAATTCGTGCGTAGGATAGTTCTCGCAGTTTCTCAGCATATAGTTTTTAAGACGGTAATGACGATTTACGTTCCCGCCGAGGATTTCCCCTCTAAGTTCGTGCGCATACACCCCGTGGCAATACAAAATCTTACCCAAGAGCCCCGCACGGGCAATCGCCGTAGACATAAGCTCGAAACGGTCGAAACAGCAGTTTTCAAGAAGCATAATCGGTGTTTGCGTTTCTTCGTAGGTGCGAACGAGCTGCCAGCAATCCTCTATATCGTACGCGCCCGCAACTTCCACTGCCGTAATTTTACCCGCTTTCATACTGTCTACCGCCATTCTCGTATGCATATCCCAAGAGGAAATAATTACGACGACGTCTACGTTTTCGTCTTTCAAAAGCTCTTTATAATTGGTATATTTCGCAGGGGCTTCTTGGTATTTTTCCTCTACCAATTTAGCGGCCTCGTCAATTCTGTCTTGGTATACGTCGCAAACCGCTACGATTTTCGCTTCCTCGCACGCCATAATGGTAGGGAGAAGGGAATAGCCGCGTCCGCCTACGCCAATCACACCAACTTTTGCTACTTTCATCTTTCACCTCAATAGAATCGTTTGTTTTTATTTCTTATATTCCTTTATAGCCGCTTTCCACGTGCAAGAAAGGAACTTATAACTTTCAAGTTTCCCTGGTTATTTTTAATCATACTTAGTATAACACGCAATATTCGGTTTGTCAAATACGTTCGCGGCTATATTTCGCTTTATGGGGGAATATTTATTCATTTCAGCAACGGTTTTCGCCGTCGATTATTCCTCTATCAGATTTTCTTGTGCCGTAATCTCCACTTCGCCGTCGAGCCTGATAAAATCAAGCGCTCTCCCCGTCCTGTTTTTCTGGGTGATATCCACGAGCCGCAAATACTTGGCGCTCGCCCCCTCCTCCAACAAGAACAGAGGCGCAAAGCCTTCCTTTTCTACGCGCAAAACGTGGGACACATTCAAGTTTTCCACGTCCACGCCCTTTTGTATCCACACAATCGGACGTTGTAAACCGACCATATCCGCCGTACCTTCGCAACTACAAGCCGCCACGTTTTCAATGGAAACATTTTCCATTACGCCGCGTTCTTCTTCGCCGCCGTGGTATTTGGTTAAGCCTATACAGTATTTGAAATAGCTCCCGTGTACGTTTTTAATCGTTATATTTCTCACCGGTTCGCGTTTGCCCGCCGTGTATTTTTAAAGTCTTGCTAATCGTATAGCATTTTTTCGGCGCGGGCAAAACTACCTCGCAAACCAAAGAATCCAACATCTCTTGCATGGCAGGATAATCGTCGTGTATCCCGTCGCCGTACAACAGATATGCCATTGTAACTTTCTCCTTTTCGACCTTATTTACAGAATACTGTTTATCCCATTATATTAAATCGCCATTTTACGTTATTGTATATATTATATCATTTTTTTTCGCAAAAGCAAGCGAAAATCTTTCAATGTTTTTTGGTATTCTTTCATAAATATTCAAATTAAAATCCTTACAGAAAAAAACGCACCCCGTAGCGTAATTTCTATTTTTACGAATTATTTGACGCTTTCTGTTTTTTGTTTGGATTAAGTTGCTTTTCTTGAAAAGATATGATAAAATATAAAAAAACAAAACGCGAGGAAAACAGTTATGACAGTCAAACCGTTTGCGGCGCTTCGCCCGCAAGAAGAATATGCAAAAGAGTGTGCGGCGCTCCCCTACGACGTTATGTCGAGCGAGGAAGCGCGCGAGGAAGTCAAAGGCAAGCCCTATTCCTTTTTACACATCGACAAGGCGGAAATCGACCTTGACCCGTCCATAGATTTATACGACGAGCGCGTATATCAAAAAGCAGCCGATAATTTACGCGATTTTGAAAAGCAAGGCATTTACGTACAAGATACGCAAAAGAAGTTTTATTTCTACCGCCAAGTTATGGACGGCAGAGCGCAAACGGGTATCGTCGGGTGCGCTTCTATCGACGATTACGTAAGTGAAAAAATCAAAAAACACGAGCTCACGCGCGCAGATAAGGAACTCGACAGAATCCGCCACGTAGACACTTGTTCGGCACAAACGGGTCCTATCTTCCTTGCTTATAAAGATAGCGTGGAACTCGACGATATTATCGATAAAGAAACGGCGAAAACTCCCTTGTACGATTTCATAGCCGACGACGGTATCCGTCATACCGTTTGGACGACTTCTTGCCCGCAAGTAGATAGCGCAATCGAGCACGCATTCGTGGATTTAGAAGCTTTGTATATCGCAGACGGACACCACCGCGCGGCTTCGGCAGTAAAGGCGGGCTTGAAACGCCGCGAGGCAAACCCCAATTTTAACGGCGAGGAAGAGTTCAATTATTTCCTTTCCGTCATTTTCCCTGCGAAAGTGTTGAAGATTTTCGATTATAACCGCTTACTCCGCGATTTGAACGGTATGGACGAAAAAACCTTTTTAACCGCCGTGGAAAACGCGCTCGGCAAGGTAGAAGAGGTAAACAGCAAAGCCCCCTACCGTCCCGAATCGGTGCATACAATCGGTTTATTCGTAGGCGGAAAATGGTATAAAGTAAGCTTTCGAGAAGAGCTCTGCAAAGCGGAAAGCCCTGCCGAAAGATTGGACTGCGCAATTTTACAAAAACGGTTGCTTGCACCCATATTGGGAATTGCCGACCCTCGCACGGACAAACGCATTGATTTCGTAGGCGGTATCCGCGGGCTTGCCTATTTAGAAAAGCGTTGTAGCGAGGACGCCTTAGCGGCAATTTCTATGTATCCCGTTACGATGAACGAGCTCACTTCCGTAGCCGATGCAGGCGAGATTATGCCTCCGAAATCCACTTGGTTCGAACCTAAGCTCCGCAGCGGATTGCTTATCCATAAGATTGAAAGATAAACCGTTATTTGACGAATATAAGCAGTAAAAGAAAACCGCTCCCCTTGCTTCGGGAGCGGTTTTTTTCGTCTTTTGTCTTGGCAATTTTACGTTTAATCAATTTGAATGGTAATAATATGTTTATCCCCGTTAGCAACGGAAACGTACTCTTTCTTATCAAGGTGCGTAGTAACAGGTTCCATACCCAATGCGTAGTCGCCCGAGCGTTCGCTCTTCCATTCCACGAACTTAGGCAAAACCCTGCCGTCGTAAAGGAAGGTTATTTTTCTGCCGAGCTTTGCGTTTTCTACGCTCGCCTTGCAAACTTCGTCCTCGCACGAACAGATATAGCATTGTTCCTCAAACCCGTCCATCGGTGCGGAAAAGACTTCCTTTCTGTCCATACCCGTTTGTGCGTGCGGGGTGCGCGGTTCGATATTTCCGCTCGGGAAAGATACCCTCGTTCCCTCGTCGAGCATAGGATAACCAATATTGAAATGGTAAAGCTGCATAATTTGCGCCGTCTTTTCCACCGCGAGCACGAACTCGTCCGTGAGCACGATTTGATTTTGCGTAATTTCATACGTTCTACGGATTTTGAGCTTTTGCCCGAATAACGCGGAAAAATCAATCAAACCGCTTACGATAACCCGATTTTCGAAAGCTTCCAAACGGGTAAGTTTACAATGCTTTAAGTGAAGCGTTCCGTGCGTGGGCGCGTTTTCCGTCGGAGCGCCGATATTTTCAAGTCCGCAGGAATATAAAAATCCCGCCTCGAAACGAGCTCCAAACTCCACGTCCGCCGTATAACCGTTTGCGCCTGCCGCCGCCTTAAACGCAAGATTATCCCCTGCATAGTCCAAATCGTATATATCAAGTGCTTTCTCTACGTTGAGGGATAAAAAGAGTTTTCCGCATTTCACGTAAACCATTTTTCCAAAATCGCCGTTGACTTCCCGTGCAAAACAAAGCTGTTCCGCATTTCCCACGTATTTTTCCATTTTCTTCCTCGCTTTTTATTTTTGCTTATCTTTATTTTAACACTTTCCGCCCCTCCCGTCAACAGTTTGTAAGCGCTTTATACAAAGTAACCGCAAAAAAATCCCACCCCCTTGCGTTAGCAAGGTTAGCGCTTGCGTGCGCGATACGCTTGCGTGCGCGGTATTCGAATGATTGGTATTCGCGCGGTTAGCGCTCGCAAAATTGGCGTTAGCCGTAAGAAAAAACGTGTTTGGACGGCGGCGATAGCGTTAGCGGAATCGTTAGCGGGATATAAGAGTGAAAGAATACCAAAATACCTCGAAAGAATACTTAGCG
>JAZRBK010000204.1:0-2210 GCA_045635025.1 Candidatus Scatosoma sp. | reverse complement strand
GTCAACGCGGTCGGAACAGTCGGACAGGCAAAAGGGGGTAGCGGCGACGTGCTTTCGGGCGTTATCGCGGGGCTCTGCGCGAGTGGGCTTTCGGCGTTTGACGGCGGGAAAGCGGGCGCGTATCTCACGGGCAAAGCGGCGCAAATCGCGGTGGAAGAAACGGGGGAATATTCCCTTACTGCCACCGACGTTATCGGCGCGCTCGGCAAGGCGTTTTTGTCCGTTTTGCGATAATTTATTCCGATAGTTTTTTTGATAATTTCATTTGCGATAATTTTCGCAGGAACGCTTTTATTCGGCGTAGCCGAAAATGCGGACGAGCGCCGCCGCGACGAGTAAGAGGCAGCTAAACACCAAATAATAATAGGGAAAAGGCGTGAACAGGGAAGAGAGTAAAAGGAGCGCGCCTCCGACGACGAATCTTTTCGAGTTGCGTTTATGAAACCAGAGCCGAAGCCGCCGTTCTTTTTTGTTTTCCGACGTTTCGTCGCTTACGTACGTTTCGGGCAAAGCGTCCGCTTTTTCAAGGAGCTCGTACACGCTTTCGCCAAGCTGCAATCGGATATTTAACCTTGCGCAGAGCCGAGCGGATTCTTCGTCGATACGGTTGCATAACAGGTGCTTTTGTTTGCCCGTTTTTAAGCGGAAAACGTTAGCGACGTCGTCCGCGCTTACGGGGGTAAAGCGGAAGTGTAAGAAGTAAAAATCGTTTTCGCCTACGAGGTGGGATTTTCCCTTTCGTAAAATAGGCGAGTTTGTCGCTTTGGAAAGTGCCGTTTGGAAGTATTCCGTCCGTTTTTCCTCGCTGAGCAGGGCTAAATGGTCTAAAAAACGCTGTTTTTTCTGCGATAACGACTGTTTGAGAAAGAACAGTTTGCGCTTACGGGCAAGGAGAGCGGCTACGCTGCACCCGCCGAGCGCTCCGCATAGAACGCTCAAAATAAAGGAGAGGGGCAACGCTATCCGCAAATAACGGAATACGCACAGGGTAAAAAGCCAACCAAGGAAGAACGTGAATAACACGTCTGAATAAAACGCTGATTTTTTCATAACTTGATTTTTGCCTGTTTTGCACCCTTTTACACTTGAAAAAAATAAAAATATATTGTATAATGTTAAAAAGATAAGATTAAAACAAGAAAAACTTTGCGTCTTTTCGTCAGGTTTTGTCCCTTTCCGTCGAAAACGGTATAAAAGACGGCTGTTTGCAAAAGGAAAAGAAAATGAGAATAGCGGTTTTCGGCGGGTCGTTCGACCCCGTTCATAACGAGCATATCCAACTTGTCAAAGCGGCAATACAAAGTTTGCGGCTTGATAAAGTTTTCGTTATGCCTGCGTACGCGCCCCCGCATAAAAAGGGGAAAACGCTTTCTCCCGACAAGGACAGATTTACCATTTGCAAGCTCGCGTTTGCGGGAATCGACGGCGTGGAAGTGAGCGGTTACGAAATCGAAAAAGCGGGAACGAGTTATACCTATTTAACCTGCGAGCATTTCCGTACGGTTTATAAAGACGCGGAAATCTATTGGCTCGTGGGGACGGATATGCTTCGGGATTTTCCTACTTGGAAATACCCCGAAAGGATTTTATCCGCCGTCAAACTCGCCGTGTGTGCGCGCGATGAAAAAGAGGGTTGGTTGGACAAAGAACGCGCCGATTTCTATCAAAGATTTGGACAAGATTTCGCCGTAATTTCTTATAACGGTGCGCCCGTTTCCTCTACGAAACTTCGCGTTTTGGCGGGGGCAGGTATGGATTTAACCGCGTATACGCCCCAAAAAGTAGCCGAGTATATCCAAGAAAACAGACTGTATGAAATTGCGGGTGCAAAAGAGGCGTTAGCCCTTGAAAAGGAGAGCAGAAAAGCACACAGTTTGCGGGTAGCGGCGCTCGCGGCGGAGAAAGCGCCTAAAATTAAAGTAGAAGAAAAACAGGCGATTGCGGCGGCTCTTTTCCACGACTGCGCGAAAAATCTTCCGCCCGATTCGCCTCTTTTAGAAGAGTTTGTTTTGCGTGAGGAGTGGGGGGACGTGCCCCCTCCCGTCGTTCATCAGTTCGCGGGGGCGTACGTCGCCGAAACGCGCTTTGCTGTAAAGGATGAAAACGTTTTGAATGCTATCCGTTTTCACACGAGCGGCAGGGAGGGAATGAGCGAACTCGAAAAGCTGATTTTCAAGTCGGATCGTAGCCATGTCGTTCTGTGAGCCAAG
>JAZRBK010000203.1:0-3098 GCA_045635025.1 Candidatus Scatosoma sp. | reverse complement strand
ATTGCGCGCGCGTCGCCAAGGTATTGGCGGGGGTCGAAATGACCGGGGAATTCGCTGTAATGCTTACGGATAGCCGCCGTGAACGCTACGCGAAGGTCGGAGTCGATGTTGATTTTGCAAACTGCCATTTGAGCAGCCTTTCTAAGTTCGGATTCGGGAATACCGATTGCGTCGGGCATATGACCGCCGAACTTGTTGACGATAGCAACCTTATCTTGGGGAACGGAAGAAGCACCGTGCAAAACGATAGGGAAGCCGGGCAATCTCTTGCCGATTTCTTCCAAAATATCCAAACGGAGTTTCGGGTCTTGACCGGGCTTGAACTTATACGCGCCGTGGCTCGTACCGATAGCGATAGCAAGCGAGTCGATACCCGTCTTTTGCGTGAACTCTTCTACTTCGTCAGGGGAAGTAAATTGTGCGTCCGCCGCGTCTACGTTTACGTCGTCCTCGATACCTGCGAGCTTACCGAGCTCTGCTTCTACAACTACGCCGTGCGCGTGAGCGTATTCTACGACTTTTTTCGTAATTTCGATATTTTCTTCCCAAGGGTGCGAAGAAGCGTCAATCATAACGGACGTGAACCCGCTGTCAATCGAAGCTTTGCAGATATCGAAATCTGCGCCGTGGTCGAGGTGCATAGCGATAGGAATACTCGTTGTTTCCGCCGCTGCTTCCACGAGCTTTTTCAAATACACGGGGTTCGCGTATTTTCTTGCGCCTGCGGAGACTTGCAAAATAACGGGAGATTTTTCCTCGTTCGCCGCTTCCACAATCGCTTGAATCATTTCCATATTGTTCACGTTAAACGCACCGATAGCATACTTGCCCTCGTACGCCTTTTTGAACATTTCCGTAGTAGTTACCAAAGGCATAATTTTAATCCTCCAAAAAAATATCTTTTTACCCGTTTATTATACCCTATTTTACAAAAAATAGCAATCAAATCCGCGCCTTTGACGAAAAATATTTTTTCCAATTACGCTAACGCGTAACCCTCGTGCGAACTCGCTCCCTTTGCTAAACGTATCCTCGCGCGAATGCGCGCCCCTTGCGTTAGCAAGAACCCCTTGCGTTAGCAAAGATAAAAGAACTCACACCAAAATATTCGTCGTAATCATATCCACGCCGTAATCGCTCAGGAGCGTGGCGCAGGCTACGCCGTCCACCGTCCAGCAGTTCACCTTTAATCCCGCTTTATGTAACCTTTTTACCCGCGCGCGCCTTACCTCTTTCCAACACAGGTTCGCATGGATTTTGTGCTCCGTCATAAACGCTTCGTCCTCCGCCGTATAATCTTCTACAACGTATTGAAGCTCCGTATTAGGGCTCGCCTTTCGCGCGGCAAGCAAGTTCTCTTTCGAAAAGGAAATGAACGTCGTTCTTTCCAGCCAACCGCTCGCCTCGATTTTCGCCGCGAGCGCGCCGATTTGCGCTTCCGTCATATCCCCTTTCAGCTCCACTATCGCTTGCTTGTCGTATTTTTTACAAATCTCAATATACTCCTCTACGCTAGGAAGCTGCAAGTTCTTCTCCCTCTTGCCCCCGTAAACGTCCGCAAAACGAATCGCGCGCAGCTCCGCGAACGTACAGTCCGCTATCGTCATATCCAGCCCCGCAATTCGGCTTAAATCCCCGTCGTGCGCTATGATGAACTCCCCGTCTTTCGTTACTTGCACGTCCGTTTCAATACCGTAATATTCTTTCTTCCCCGCCGCTTCGAACGCGGGCAGAGTGTTCTCCATCTCCATTCCCGAAAGTCCGCGGTGCGCAATCAACTGCACCTGTCCTTGGTTCTTGAACTCGGTGGGTTCGACGTACCGCTTACCCTTTTCACGCAGCTGCGGCATCGCTATCATTCCCACGAGCACCGTAAAAATTAGCAGGAGCACCGCTATCGAAAGCGCTCCGATTTTTACATACGTTCTTTTACCCGTTTTCATATCCTCTCTCCGATTTTTATAGTTTTTTCGTTGTGTTATTTTTCGTTGTGTTTTGCGTTGTTTTTTGCGTTGTTTTTTGCGTTTAGTCCCGTTTAGTCCCGTCTTCTCGAACCGCCGAATAAGATGAGCACCCATACGGCGAAACGGAGAAAATACACGAGCGACGTAAGCAACGAAGCCACGTACGTCATCGCCGCCGCCGATAACATTTTTTCCGCGTAGGGAAGCTCCTCTTCCGTCAAAATCCCCTCTTTAACGAGCATACGTTTTGCCCTGCGGCTCGCGTCGTATTCGACGGGCAGCGTTGCGAGCATAAACAACGTGGAAAGCCCGTATGCGGCTACGCCGACGAGCGCAAGATAGTACCCCACGTCGCTGTTTTGCGTGCTCGCCACGAACACGTCTAAAATCAACCCCACGAGCACGAGCGGAAGCGCAAGTCTGCTCCCGATATTGGCGATAGGTACGAGCAGAGCACGGATTTTATACGGAAAATAGCCTTTTTTGCGCTGTATCACGTGCCCGATTTCGTGCGCGGCAATCGCCACCGCCGCTACCGAATCGCTTCCGTACACGCTTTCGGAAAGGTTGACAACTTTCTTTTTGGGGTGGTAATGGTCGGTCAATTCGCCTTGCACTCTCCCCACCGAAATATCTTTCACTCCTCCCGCGCGGAGCAGTCTTACCGCCGTATCGTACCCCGTCGAATGGGAACGCGTACCTATCTCCCTCTGCGCTTGATAGGTTGAGTGTACTTTCGCGCTCGCGCTGCCTGCAAATATCGCGCATAACAGCAATAACCCGAAAAAAATAAAATAATATTCAAACATCTTTTCTCGATTCCTTGTTTCCTTGTTTGTCTTTCCGCCGAAACTCCCCGCCGAACAAATCGACACTATTTATTCTATCTCGCTTTGGTAAAGTTTATACTTTCCTTATCTTTTCCGTTATTTTGTCGTTAGTTTTAACGTTAAAGGTCGATAGCGAAGGGGTACAGTTCGGACTTGGATACACCCCTATCCTTTGCCGCCCGTTTGAGCGCCTCTTTCTTTTCAAATCCCTCGTTTATATAATGAAGAATATGTTCCTTTTCCGAAAGAGCGTTGAGCGGGTTCTCTTTCGCGCCCGCGCCCTCGACGACGAGCACGTATTCCC
>JAZRBK010000202.1:0-7102 GCA_045635025.1 Candidatus Scatosoma sp. | reverse complement strand
GGGAAAGCGGACGTTACGTACGTGGAGCAGGATTCCTCTTTGTCCTTGCCCGTTGCCATAACTTATCCCGATTCCCCGTCGGTAACCGAAACGCTGATTTTTATCAACGCGTTGCCGAGAATCGGGCGAAAAGCGGAACGGACAGACGAATAAAACGCCGCTCCATAGCCGAGTAAACGGCGAATAAACAACGGTTTCAAATGATTACGGAAAAAGACAAAAAACTATTTCAACGCATACCTGCCCCCTTGCTTTTTTGGTATCGGGCGCATAAAAGGGAGCTCCCTTGGCGGGAAGAGGTTACTCCGTATAGGGTATGGATATCGGAGATTATGCTCCAACAAACACGGGTGGAGGCGGGAAAGGAATACTTTACCCGTTTTATAGCGCAACTGCCCGACGTGGAAACGCTTGCAAATTGCCCCGAGGAAAAGCTTTTGAAGCTTTGGGAGGGGTTAGGGTATTATAGCCGCGTACGCAATTTACAA
Source organism: Candidatus Scatosoma sp. (assembly GCA_045635025.1). Classification (GTDB taxonomy): domain Bacteria; phylum Bacillota; class Clostridia; order Christensenellales; family Borkfalkiaceae; genus Scatosoma. Next base: position 6,614 of record JAZRBK010000202.1, on the reverse strand, counting down.
AAAGCGGCGAAACAGATACTCGTGGATTTTGACGGCGAGTTTCCAAGCGAGATAGATAAACTGAAATCACTTGCAGGCGTGGGGAGCTATACGGCGGGTGCAATCGCTTCGATAGCCTTTGGCCAACGCCGAGCGGCGGTGGACGGAAACGTGTTCCGCGTAGCCTCCCGTTTAACGGAAAATCCTACCGTTATATCCGACCCCAAATACAGAAAAGAATTGGAAGAAACGCTTTCGGCGGTGTATCCGAGCAAGGGGGAGGATTGCTCCGCGTTTACGCAAAGCTTGTTCGAACTTGGAGCGCTTATCTGCAAACCGCAAAACCCCGACTGTAAAAATTGCCCGCTCAGCGGGCTTTGCAGGGCAAACGAATCGGGCAGACAAACGCAATTCCCCGTGCTCCCCCAAAAGAAAGAGAAACGGGTGGAAGCGGTGTACGTGTTTCTCATTCAAACGCCGCAGGGTTTTTGTCTGCGCCGTCGGGAGGAGGGCGTTTTGCGCGGTATGAACGAGTTCCCCTCGCACGTTTGTTTGCACGGCGAAAGCGCGGAAAAAGTGTTAAACGAGTGGGGCGTGTACGAGTTCACCGAGAAAAAACGGCGAAACTTTACCCATATTTTCACCCATATCCGTTGGGATATTACCTGCGTGTGGGTGGAGGCGGATTTCGCGCCTTTCGATACCTACGCATTAGACGAAATCGAAGAGGGCGTGTCCTTGCCTACCGCCTTTAAGCAATGTCTCGCGATATTAGAAGATAAAGCGGAACAATTACGCTTGTTATAAAATGTTATAAAATACCTACGACAAAAATAACAAAATAAAAAATCAAACGAAAAAGGCGGCTAACGCCGAAAGGAGAAAAATCAAAATGAAAGTATTACTTGTGAACGGAAGTCAACACGAAAACGGTTGCACGTATACCGCGCTTACGGAAGTGGCGAAAGCGTTAAACGCGAACGGCGTGGAAACGGAGATTTACCAGCTCGGGCAGAACGTAAAAAGCGGTTGCAAAGGTTGTTGGGCTTGTAAAAAGTTGGGTAAATGCGTCGTGGACGACGGCGTGAACGAGTTCGTGGAAAAGGCGGCGGAGTTCGACGGGTACGTATTCGGTTCGCCCGTGTACTACGCTTCGGCTTCGGGCGGGCTTATTTCCTTTATGGACAGAGTGTTTTACAGCGGCGGGAAAAAGCTTTCGTATAAACCCGCGGCGGCGGTGGTGAGCTGTCGGCGTGCGGGAGCAAGTACGACGTTCGACGTACTGAATAAATATTTCACGATTAACAATATGATTGTGGTGGGTTCGAATTATTGGAACGAAATCCACGGCAACCGCGCGGAAGAGGCGCTCCAAGACGAAGAGGGCTTGCAAACGATGCGCTTTTTGGGGAATAATATGGCGTGGGTGCTCCAATGCCTTGCGCTCGGCAAAGAGCAGGGCTTAGAGCCTGCGCGCGAACGTAAAATTATGACCAACTTTATCCGCTAAACGGCTTGATGAACTAAGGAATAACGAACGAATATGTAGAAAGAGGTTTGCCCGAAAAAGGCAAACCTCTTTTTATTCTTTTTATATGGAGTTTTAAGAACCGTGAAGTTTTAAGAGTTTACACGAACGGACGCTCGGCGCGGATTACGCAAAAACAGCTCGGGTTTTTCTCGTGGATTTTATCGGCTACGGCTTTTTGCGCTTCCTTTTCGCAAAGCGGGCAATCGCTCGGTACGAGTAAATCGAAGATGAGATTGATACGCGTTTCCCCTTTCGTCATACGGAAATCGTGAATGGAAAGGGTGTCGTTTACCTCTTTTGCCGTCGTTGCCGCCATACTGCGAAGTTCGTTCACGAGCGGGTCGTTAACGACGAGCGGGTCGAGGTGAACGGTTACGATACAACCGAATTTTTGGTGCATATCTTGTTCGAGTTTATCTACTTCTTCGTGGGCTACGTTGATATCGGAATCGGAGGGGACTTCCGCGTGGAAGGATACGATTTGTCTGCCTACGCCGTAGTCGTGCACCATTACGTCGTGAATCCCTACAATACGCGAATATCCCGCCGCGAACGCGTAGATTTCTTGAATAAACGCGGGGTCGGGGTTCGAGCCGAGCAACAAATCAATCGTTTCTTTCGCCGCGCGCAAGCCCGTATAGAGAATGAACAGCGCGACGAGGATTCCCGCCCAACCGTCAATCGCAACGCCCGCAAATCTGCCCACGAGCGCGGAAACGAGTACGAGCGCGGTCGCGATACAGTCGGTTAAACTGTCCTGCGAGGACGCTTTGAGTGCGGACGAGGCGATGAGTTTACCCATTTTGCGGTAGAAGAAAAACAACCACACTTTCACGAGAATTGCCGCTCCGAGCAGTATCAGCGTGATATTGCCGACGTTTGGCAGGGAGGGATTGAACGCCTTTTCCAAAGAGGAGGTTAACAGTTCGAATCCGACTAAGATAATCAGCATATCGACGATAAAGCCGGTTACGTATTCCAATCTGCCGTGTCCGAGCGGGTGTTCTTTATCGACGGGCTTCGAGGCGAGCCGAAACCCGATTAAGGTAACGATTGCGCTTCCCGCGTCCGTGATATTGTTAAACGCGTCGGCGATAATGGCTACGGAAGCCGCCACAAGCCCGACGGTGAGCTTGCCAGCAAAGAGGAGCAGATTGAGGAAAATCCCCGTAAACCCTGCGAGGGCGGCGTATTTGCCGCGGTATGCGGGATTGACGGGGGACTTGTCTTTTCCGATAAAGATTTTAATTAAAAAATTCGTCATAAAAGTTCCTTATAAAGAGCTTTGAAAAACGTGATTTTTCGCCTCGCGCTAAAACAGTGAACATTGAAAACAGAGCGTTACAAGCGTTCCGCGCAAACGGCACTAGCCGTAGGGTTTAGCGTTAGCCGTAGATTAGCGTTAGGGTTTAGCCGTAGGGTTTAGCGTTAGCCTTGCGGATTGTCGTTTGTATTTTCCGCCGTTTTTGCTTCCTCGCGGCGTTTTTTCGCCTCTTCGCATTTTGCGATGATAAGGGCGGTAAGTTTTACGGCGATGATAATCAAGCCGATTACGACGAAAATCGCCAAAAGCCCTTTCCAAAGGAAATGGAGCGCAGGTAAAATAACGTCCCAATTCATCGGGTTAAGATTTTCAAAAGCGAGTAAAGAAAATAAAGTCGTCATAGCCGTTTCCTCCTTATAAAGCGGGGAACAAAATCCCGATAATCAAGCCGCCTACGATAGCGGAAGCGATTTGTCCCGATACGTTCGCGCCGACCGCGTGCATAAGCAAGTGGTTGGACGAATCTTCCTTAATGCCCATTTTCTCAACGACGCGCGCCGCCATAGGGAACGCGGAAATACCCGCCGCTCCGAGCATAGGATTGATTTTTTCCTTGGAGAACAGGTTCATAACTTTTGCGCACATAACGCCGCCAATCGTGTCGAACACGAACGCGAACAACCCAAGTCCCATAATAATAAGCGTTTCAAACTGTAAGAATTGTCCCGCCTGCATTTGGAAAGCAATCGTGATACCCAAAAGCAGGGTAATGATATTGGAGAACGTCGTTTGCGCCGTTTCCGAAAGCGATTTCAAAACGCCGCATTCGCGGAGTAAATTACCGAACATCAACATACCAACGAGGGACAAAGAGTCGGGTGCTACGAGCCCCGATACGATGGTTACGATAATCGGGAAGAGGATACGCATTAAACGGGAAACCTGTTTTGCGCTGTATTTCATTTTAATACGACGTTCTTTTTTCGTAGTGCACATCTTTACGACTGCGGGTTGCACGATAGGCACGAGCGCCATATACGAATACGCTACGACCATAATAGGTCCTAAATAGTTAGAAGCCACCTTTTGCGCGACCAAAATCGCCGTAGGGCCGTCCGCTGCACCGATAATACCGATACTTGCCGCGTCGTTAAGCGGGAAGCCAATCATCGCCGCAAGGATAATCGTAATGAAAATACCAAGCTGCGCCGCGCCGCCCAAAATAAAGAGCTTTGGATTGGTAAGGAGCGGACCGAAGTCAATCATACACCCGATACCGATAAAGAGCAAGAGAGGCATAGCTTCGCTCGCCGCGATACCCACTTCGAATAGGGACGTTAAAATCCCGTGTTCTTCAATGACGGGGGAGAGGGGTAAGTTGACTAAAATTGCCCCGAAACCCATCGGCAAAAGCAAAGCGGGTTCCATATCTTTTTTAATTGCAAGGAAAATCAAAAGCCCGCCGATTGCCCACATCGCAACCATTTGCGGAGTCAGATTTTTCACCGCTTCCAACAGAAAGTCCATAAAAACCTCCATTATAAGTGAATAATTTTATAATCATATTATAAAAGAAATGGAAATCGTTGTCAAGGGAATGAGCGAGTTCGCGAAAAAATATTCAGAAAAAATAAAAAATGCGAAAAATAACGTAAAAATAATATAAAAATAATGCAAAAATAATGCAAAAACGCTTGCCAAAGTAGGCAAAATAGGCTATAATGATAACCGACTTCGAGCGTTCCGCTGCCTTTTTGGGCATAACGAGGAGTTATGCAGCGGGTTATGAACGTTTCGTAAATAACGGAGGTAAGTTACAATGAAAGGATTGATTCAAGCAATCGACGCAGAAAGCTTAAAAGCAGAAGTTCCCTCTTTCGAAGTAGGCGACACGGTGAAAGTCGGCTATAAAATCATCGAAGGTGGTAAGGAAAGAGTTCAAAACTTCGAAGGCGTTGTCATCGCGAAGAAGAACGGCGGTATTTCCGAAACGTTTACCGTTCGCCATATCTCTTACGGCGTTGGCGTAGAAAAGACGTATCCTCTTCATTCCCCGAAAATCGCGCACATCACGGTTGTTCGTCGCGGTAAGGTTAGAAGAGCGAAGCTTTATTACTTGCGTAAGCTGACGGGTAAAGCAGCGAAAGTTAAAGAAAAAATCTAAAAATTCGGCAAGTTCCGAGAAGGCAAGTTCGCCCAAAGTCAACGGCGGACTTGTTTTTTTGTCAAAATGCCCGTAATTTTGTTTACTTTTTTCTCCGTTTGGGTTACAATAATAAGAGCCCACATATAATAAGGAAGGGAAAAGCGGCAATTTTATCCCTTTCCGCGTACCGTTCCTTGTGGCTTTTCGTGCTTAAAAACCGCTAACGCAAACGGCGCTAACGCAAACGGCGCTAACGCGAACGGCGCTAACGCAAACGGCGCGAGCGCGCAAGGGAAATCCGCGTAAAAAATAGGCAAGCGAAAAACGTAGACAAACCAATGAGGAGAAATCAATGATAGCAAGAGTGCAAAGCTACGCCCTGTCCGGATTAGAGGGTGTCGCGGTAACGGTAGAGACGGACGTTTCCAAGGGATTGCCCTCGTTCGATATGGTAGGACTGCCCGACGCGGCGGTGAAAGAATCGAAAGAACGGGTAAAAAGCGCGGTCAAGAACAGCGCGCTTGATTTTCCGATGCACCGCGTTACCGTCAATCTTGCGCCTGCCTACGTAAAGAAAGAGGGTTCTTCGTTCGATTTGCCCGTAGCGATTGCGTTATTGGTTGCGGACGGAAGTTTGCAAACGGACACGGGCGATATAGTGTTTTTAGGCGAGCTCGCCTTAAACGGAGAGCTTCGGCCGATTACGGGGGTTTTACCCACGATTATTTCCGCTCGGGATAAGGGGTATAAAAAGTTCGTCGTGCCGTACGGCAATTACAAAGAGGCGGGCTTTATCCACGGCGTAGAGGTGTACGCGGCGAGAACGCTCAAAGAGGTGGTAGACCACCTTTCGGGGTTAGCACCCCTTGCGCCCGTGCCCGTAGCCTCGTTTACCGTCGGCGGCGGGGAAGAGGGTGGCGCGCACGATTTGGCGTACGTACGCGGTCAGGAAATCGCCAAACGCGCCTTAGAAGTCGCGGTAGCGGGCGGACACAATATCCTCTTCGTCGGGCCTCCGGGGAGCGGTAAGACGATGTTAGCGCGTGCCGTGCCCTCCGTTTTGCCCGATATGAGCTTTGAAGAGGCGCTTGAAATTACGAAAATCCACTCGGTAGCAGGTACGCTTGGGGAGACGGGAATCGTTTCCGTGCGCCCGTTCAGAAGTCCGCACCATACGGCTACGACGGTATCCCTTTGCGGCGGCGGGAATAAGTCCGTGCACCCTGGGGAGATTAGCTTAGCGCACGGCGGCGTTTTATTTTTAGACGAATTGCCCGAGTATAAGCGTTCTTCGCTGGAATCGTTGCGCCAACCGTTGGAAGACGGCGTGATTACCATTTCACGGGCGGGCGGAACGGTTACCTATCCCGCGTCTTTTATGCTCTGCGCGAGTATGAACCCCTGTCCTTGCGGGCATTACGGGAGCAAGAAACGCCGTTGCACGTGTACGCCGAACGATATTCGTAAATACCGTGCGCGTATTTCGGGGCCGTTGCTGGATAGAATCGATATTCAGGTAGAGGTGGACGGCGTAGCCTACGACGACCTCGTGAGCGAGGAAAAAAGCGAAACGAGCGCGCAGGTAAAGGCGCGTGCCGACAGAGCGAGGAAGATACAAAGAGAGCGGTTTGAGGGGAGCAAAGTCCAATCGAACGCGGAAATGGGCGAAAAGGAAACGCGGGAGTTTTGTAAGC
>JAZRBK010000201.1:0-3174 GCA_045635025.1 Candidatus Scatosoma sp. | reverse complement strand
ACCTTGGGTGCGCCTCCGAGCATAGAGATGCCTTCGGGCAGTAGTGTTTCCACGCAGAAATTGCGCTTTGGCAATCTTGCGTCCATTAATGTTTCGCCGTCTATCACGGCAAGTCTTTTTACGTTTTGTACAGTCATTTTTCCTCCTGATTTTGTTTTTCTTTTTTTGTACAATTTACCGCTTTGAGTTAAAATATTTTTTCTATCACCTCCTGATTTTTAATTTACCTCTACACTTTGGTATGAACCGAAAAAAGTAGTGCTTGATAACCTTTTCTTTGTGAGTCTTTTTAGAGTAAACAAAAAAGACTTGTAGCACAAAAAGACGGCGAAAAGCGTGGTTCGCCACGGCGACAAAATCGTGTCGCGCGTGCGTCGTCATCGGGACGCGTCCTCTATGTAACTACAAGTCTGTTGACTATAAGGAAACAAATTTAAGTCAATTTGTTTTGAAAAATAAAATTATGAAATTGTTTTTCCCACCTGTTGGGGAGTGTATTCTAACACAAAAGGAAAATTATGTCAACAATTTATACACTCATAAAATATCATTTCAAACAAGTTTATTCAATTTTTCGCCACTATTTTTGTCGCCTTTTGTCGAAAGTAAAAAATAACATGAAATTGTCGTTAAGTGTAGGTCGCTTTGTGAAATAATTTTCAATTTTTTTATAAATACACTTGCAATATTTTTCATGCAGAGTTACAATGTGACAACATTAAGTGGGGGGCAGGTATGAGTTTAATGCAAAAAAGTCAAAGATTCAACAGGGCAAGATGTGTATGGTTTAATAGAATTTGTTATCGTTGTCTTGCTTTGTTGAAAAGTTTGTAAAAATTACAAAGAGTTAATATGGGTTGTATATTTTCTTGCAATAGTATTTTGTGTGAAAATACTTGACAAGCCAAACAAAGGCACTTATAATACAAATATTATTACAAGCAATTTAGGAGTAATTATTATGAAAGTTTTATCAATCGGTAATAGTTTTTCGCAGGATGCGCAAAGATATTTACATTGCCTTGCCAAGCACAACGGAATGGCAATGAAAACAGTAAATTTATATATTCCGAGTTGCCATTTGCAAACGCATTATCTCAATATCTTAGACGACAATGTGGCGTATGATTTTGAATTCAACGGTGAGAGTACGGGAATCAAGGTTTCCATACGACAAGCTCTTGTCAGTGACGATTGGGACGTAATCACGCTGCAACAGGTGAGCGGATGTAGCGGGAAATACGAAACTTATACTCCTTTTGTCGAAGCGGTAGCGGAGTACGTAAGGAAGTACCGTCCGCACGCAAAGATTATGATACATCAAACCTGGGCCTATGCCGATGGGAGTGAAGCACTCGACAAGTGGGTGGAATACACAACTGCGGAAGAAATGTTTGCTGCGATTTCCGATGCCTATGCACAGGCGGCAAGCGCGATTAACGCAGACGGAATGATTCTTAGCGGCGAAGCGATGATAACGGCTATTAGAATGGGTTTACAGCCAGCGCATAGAGATGGTTTTCATGCATCTTTGGGGGCAGGTAGATATTTGTTGGCACTTTGCTGGTATAAGACTCTTACAGGGAAGGATATTTCCAGTGATTCGTTTGACGATTTTGATGAACTTGTAACAGACGAGCAAAGAGCGATTGTAATCAAGGCGGTTAATTCGGTAGTCAAGGCGTAATCATAGAAGAAAGAAAATTAAGGAAAAAGAATATGATACAACAATATAAGCAATGGTTGGAAAACGTAACGGAAAGCGATTTGAAAAGCGAGCTTTTAGGGATTCAAGGCAATGATGCAGAAATCGGGGATAGATTTTATCGAGCGTTGGAATTCGGGACGGGTGGACTCCGTGGAATTATCGGCGCGGGTACGAACCGAATGAACGTTTACACGGTCGGCAGAGCGACGTTCGGGCTTGCGGAGTACATACTGGAAAGCGGAGTGGAAAAGAAAGTTGCGATTGCTTACGACAGCCGTCGAAAATCGCGTGAATTTGCTTTTCATGCGGCGGATATTCTGTCGTCAAAGGGGATAGAAGTATTTATTTTCAACGAACTTATGCCCACGCCAGTATTGTCCTACGCGGTAAGGGAGTTGAAGGCGGGCGCAGGGATTGTTATCACGGCGAGCCACAACCCCAAAGAATACAATGGCTACAAGGTTTACAACGAGTTCGGGTGTCAAATTACAGACGTTGCGGCGAAGGCGATTTTGAAAAAAATCGAAAGTGCGCAGTATTTTGCGCAATTCACGCCGCTTGCGGAAAAAATTCATATTTTAGGCAATGAACTTTTGGATTCGTTCTTGTCAAAAATTAGTGAGTTTTCCTTGACGAACTGCGTGAAGGAGAGCGGTTTGGAAGTGGTATATACGCCCCTTCACGGAACGGGGAACGTACCCGTGCGTAAAATTTTAGACCAAATGGGTGCATCGGTGATTATCGTGAAGGAGCAGGAGCTTCCCGACGGTGAATTCACAACCTGCCCGTACCCGAATCCCGAAGAAAAGGAAGCCTTGTCGTTAGCGCTTGAATACGCGAAAGCAAGCGGCGCGGACTTGGTTTTAGCGACCGACCCCGATGCCGACAGAGTAGGCATTGCCGTTCGCGACGAAAAAGGGGAATACACGTTGCTTAATGGGAATGAAACGGGCGTGTTGATGATGGCGTATATGCTTTCGCAAAAGCGGGCGCAGGGTAAGCTGGGCGCAGATCCAACGATTATCAAAACGATAGTTACGACGGATATGGCGTTTGGGCTTGCACAGGCATACAATGCGACGGTAAAAGAGGTGCTGACGGGCTTCAAATATATCGGTGAAGAGCTCGATAAGACGGAAAATTACGTAATGGGGCTGGAAGAAAGCTACGGTTACTTGGTGGGCGACCATGCGCGAGATAAGGACGCGGTGTCGGCGGCGATGATGATCGTAGAGATGTGCGCGTACTATAAAACGCAGGGTATAACATTGTTGGAGCAGCTTCAAAAGCTGTACAAAGAGTTTGGGTATTACAAGACCGAGTTGAAATCAATGAAATACGAAGGTCAAAAGGGAATGGAAACGATGGCGTCCATCATCAATCGAATTCGCGAGAATCCGATAGCGGAATTCGAAGGCAAGGCGCTTGAATTTACTGATTACGCGACGGGCGTAAACGGACTTCCG
>JAZRBK010000200.1:0-2612 GCA_045635025.1 Candidatus Scatosoma sp. | reverse complement strand
GAAATAGGCAACGCTCGCTCGCAAACGATTGCCGATGCTCCGTTTTTGATAGCTTCTTGTGCGTAATCGTGCCCGTCGAGCTTTCCGCCCGTCAAGCAAAAGAACAAATCCCCGCGTTTTACTTCGCGGCTATCCGCGCTAAGCCCTACAATCTCTACGTCGGCTTCTCTATCCTCCGCAAGATACTCGGTCCACATCTCCCACGCCGACGATTGCCCCAACAATTCCGATAAACGCATTTTTTCTACTCCCCCTTTTTTCCACGATAGTATATTCTATTCGGTCAAGCCCTGCCGTATGTTTTTTTCTTCATTTTTTAACAGATATTTCTTTGTAAATCTACGTAACAAAAAATAAAAACCCGACTACTTTACCGTTACGCGGAAACAGTTCACCACCCCAAACGCAATCGGCTTTTAAGTCAAGGTTTTTTATTGTGCGTGGCCGCATTTACTTATGCGCACCTATTATTTTATATATCTATCCCTCGTTATATATCTGTCCTTCGTATTTTTGTTTTATACAACGGGTTGAATATTTTTTAAGGAAATAATACCGCTAAAAATCTCGCCCGCACACGGAGCGGCAACTACGCTCCCGTAATATGCGCCCTGCGGCTCGTTGACAATTACGAGCGCGAGATACTTCGGCGCGTCAGCGGGGAAGAACCCCACGAACGACGAAACGTACTTTCCCGCGGCGATATGTCCATCCCTAAAAACTTGTGCTGTTCCTCTCTTACCGCTTGCTTGCACAAACTTTGCTATATGAAAGCTGGAAATCCCTTGTAAATAAAGGGGTTTTACGTTTTTTAATTATTCAAAATTTCAGCGAGAGGTTTTCCCGTTTGCTTGCACAAATATCAATACAAATAAAAAATCTTACAATATATTATACATTGCAAGATTGTTACAAATTTATTAAGTTTTATTATATTGTGACGAATTATGTCAATGCCTTTGTTTATTGATAACGAAATTCAAAAACTGTGAAATTTCGTTATCCTTTCGTTATAGTAAACTTTTTACACTAAGCAAAACCAATTTTCAAAAGGAAATTATCCGTTTCTTCTTCTATTATATAACAAACTTTCACGACTGTTTTTATCACTTGTATTTTTCGTTTCTTTATCCTTTTTAATCTTGAAATTAAATTTTCAAATTTACCAAAATCAACTTTATCTTTTATTGACTCATCAATGTTTCTTATATTGTCTAATAACGACTTTTGCTTTTTTACAAATGACAGTTCGTCAATTTTGTTTTCAAAACGCAAATCCAATAGCTGTAAATATTGACAATTCAAATCCGCCAACAATTTTTGAGAATTATTTTTATAAAATTCCTTTTGTTTTTTTATGTATTTATTTATCCACTCTTCTACCAGTGATAAAACTTCTAAAAATAAAATCGTTTCAATTATATCTTTCGGTATAGAATACAATTTTTTACTTTTGTCTCGTAAAAAATAAATTTGCTGTTTTTTCGAAAACAACAAATTCTTCTTTAAGTGTTTATCTATAAGACAAGAGCCTAAATGTTCTAATCTTTGTTTTACTTTTGAGTGTTTATCTATTTCCGATTGCACCAATGCGTATAAGTCTTCGGAAATAATAGCCTGATGCGTGTTCTTTATCAATACCCTTTCACTTTTCTTATGTCTAGACCAATTAACGGAATGCCCACAGTATTCATAATCAGTAGCAATACTCCAAACCTTTTCTGCATTCCACTTTGTAGCGGATTGCCTATGTAACGCCTTTAGCCCAAGCACCTGCGTTGCATAAGCCGAACGGGTTAAAACGTCTTCTTCATTTAATATCTTTGCAACGTTGCCACATGAAAGAGAATTTTCAGCAATATAAATATAAATTCTTCTAACGATATTTGCCGAATAATCATCAATGCACTCTCGACCTTTTTCATCAAAGCAATAACCGTATTTAGGATAATAATTTAAATGCCTTGTTTGCGCATAATATTCTCGTGCTTTTCTGCACTTCTTTCTAAACTCTTTCAAATAATAATCATTTAGAAAACTTCGTAAAACTATGGACATATCGTCCTTGTAAAATTGACTGTCGTAGTTATCATTTACCGAGATAACCCTTATCCCATATTTTGGAAAAATATTTTCAATAAAATCTCCAACCCTATATAAAGAACGCCCTAACCTCGATATATCTTTAAGCAATAAAACATTAAACTTTCCAGCTTGCATATCTTCTATCATTTGCCTAAACGCCGGACGATTAAAATCTCCACCGCTATAACCGTCATCAGAGTATATATGATCAACATTAAAACCCTGTTTTTTAGCAAAATCATCCAACGTTTTTATTTGATTTTCAATACTTCTTGATTCTCTTTTTTTATCAATTTTATCTTCATCTTCTCGTGATAATCTAACGTATATAACTGCCCTTTTACTCATTTTTAAGAACAGGTATCATGAGTTCCATCGATATATTGTATTGAATATCTATCATAATATTTCGTTTATGTTTTGAACCGTCAATGTGTTCTGCTTTTACATATATTTTGTCTATTAATTTTTGCAAAAAATCGTATTTCAATAAACTTTGAGGTTCTATTGAATCTATTTTTTCCATA
>JAZRBK010000199.1:0-2787 GCA_045635025.1 Candidatus Scatosoma sp. | reverse complement strand
TCTTCCTAAGACCGCTTGGCCTCCGACTTGCAGAAAAATATAAGGGCGCTATGCGCGAAGAATATATCATTCCCCCTGCGATTGCGCAGTTTGACGAGTGCAATAAGGCGAGCGGAAACGCCGTGAAATTGATTACCCTCGCTCCCGAACGCGAGGGCGCTACCGAGTTTATTAAGTATTTAACGGAGTGCGGGGTTACCGTTTCGCTTGGGCATACGGCGGCAAAACACGAGGACGTGAACGCCGCGGTGGAAGCGGGCGCGAGCTGCGTTACGCATACCTATAACGCGCAGAGTGGGTTACACCATAGAGAGGTGGGTATGCTCGGGAGCGCACTTTTGGACGATAGATTGGCTTGTGAGATTATTTGCGATACCAAGCACGTTTCCGTGCCTGCCGTGCAACTGCTCGTGAAGAATAAACCGAAAGATAAAGTCGTTATGATTACCGATTCCTTGAAACCGCAAGGCTCGCCCGACGGTCCTTGTATAGAGGACGGGCGTGAATCGTATATTCAAGACGGTGCGATTTATTTGGCGAACGGTACGCTTTCAGGGAGCGTTGTTCCGATGAACGGTATGCTCAAAAATATGGTCGAAAAGGTAGGGGTAGATTTGTTGACGGCGGTGGATTTCGCTAGCTTAAACCCTGCGCGGAACTTAAAAATCGACGATAAAAAGGGGAGTATCGCATTGGGGAAAGACGCCGATTTCGCGGTGCTCGATAATGGGTTTAACGTCGTAATGACCGTTCGCGGCGGGAATATCGTTTATAAGAAAGGAGATTAAATTGGAAGATTAAATAACTGTATTCCTTAATGGTATGGGTATATCCATGAAAAGGGCTAATTATGGGGAATTGGTTTGGCAAAGGGAGGCGTGTCTAGTCGGATGCGCCTCCCTTTTGTGGAATGGTTGTTTGGTTTTTTTGTCGCTGTTTATGAATCTTTCATTGCATACTCGCTTGTGGTTTGGTTTTTCTTCAAATATCAATTACCCCTAATTCCACAGGAAAAACGGGGATAAAAAGCAAAGCACACTTCCATATACCTTAAAATCTAAGGTGGTGGAAGTGTGCAGAGTTGGAGCAGGGATACGGTATTGTCAGAAACACACTTTTTTTATCGGGGACGAGAGTCGCGCCTTTGGCGGCGCGCCCCGCTCGGCAATTATTAATTGCCGCCTTTGCCAGACAACCAAACGAATTTCCAAGCCCGTAAGGCAAAGCGCTCGTTCCCACTCGCGGCTCCACCCTCGCCTCTCGTCATAACACACTTATCTTCCAAAAAGAAAAACGCCCCTTTATGGGACGTTTGTCTTTTTGGAGCAGGTGACGAGAGTCGAACTCGCCGGGAACAGCTTGGGAAGCTGCCGCCATACCGCTAGGCGACACCTGCATTTCGTTTTGGTGTTCTTATTATACTCGTTTTCTTTCAAAATGTCAACGGTTTTCTATAAATATTCGCAATTTCTCTGCGAAAATTAAAAACTTTTTTCGTCCGTTTGCTTTCTTTCTATCGTTCGCTTATTTTCCGTCTATCGACCGTTATGCAAGTGTTCTATCGTATAAACGTTCTTGCAGTGGCGAGCTCGCGCCTATAAAGCGTTAGCAAAAGAAAAACGCCCAAAGAAAGGGCGTTTGGACGAAAAATTGTGTTCTCTAAAATTACGCTTTCGCAAAGAGCAGGTGTCCAAAGAAGAGCAGCCAAATCAAGTCCAGCCACCCGAACACGCCCAAAGAAACGGTGGCAATCAAAGCAAAGACGAGGGTTAAAAGCCGCGGACGGCTCAAAAACGCCGACCAACGAATGGCGATTTCCACCACCCAGTTCACGCCCGGTATCAGCAAAAGCAAGAGTTGCACCAGAAAACTTTGCGAATAAAACCATTTTGCCATAAAAATCCCTCCCTAAGCAGTATGTCCTTTTGCGCTTGTTTTTACTCGTTCCGCCCGCAAGTTTTAGACGAGGTAGGTTTGTGGAACGTGCTTTCGTTTGCCGTTACGCTGCGGCGCTTTGTGCCGTGGGGGAACGTGAATAACCTATTATTTCTTCGGCGTAGCGTTCTTTGCCGTAGCGGATGTTGCCGCGTCCGTTATCTCGCGCGTTTCTTGCGTAGCGGAAACGTCTTGTTTTGAGTCTTGCTTTGAGAGTTCTTGCGTAGCCGCAGGGGATTGTTCCTGCTTGTCCGTTTTGAGCGCCTTTATATCTTGGCTCTGCTTGCAAAGAAGCATAAAAACAAAGAAAAGGAGTGCCCCCAAAAAGCAGTAGCCCGCCCACGCCCAACCGAAAAGTGCGCCAAGCGGAATCAAAGCGGCTATACATACCGCCGAAAGTATCGTGAATATAACTCGTAAATATAACATACGTTGCTCCTTGTTGATTTTATTTATGTTGGCTAAGCCGATATGTTTGGTTGTAGCTTTACCGTTCTTTGCGTTAGCACGCCTTTTCTATGAATGGAGTGCGCCGTTTTGGCGTTAGCCCGCCGTTTTGACATTGGATAAGCCGCATTGACGGTAGTTGGTGTTAGCTTAGGTTTATAACGTTTGGCGTTAGCCGTTTTTTACATGTTTTTTTCTATATATTTTTTTCTATATATATTGTACACGCACGCGCGCGTAATGTCAAGGGAAAGCGGCTGCATATAGGCAAAAAAGCGGGAAAAACGCCTCGCAAAAAAAGTCGAAAAAAATTTTTAAAAAAATTAAAAAAAGTTTGAAAAAACACTTGACAAGGGTAAATAGTTTGTGGTATTATATACAAGCTGTCGCCGCGAGGGGACAAGC
>JAZRBK010000198.1:0-1106 GCA_045635025.1 Candidatus Scatosoma sp. | reverse complement strand
GCGGAGACGAAAGAACTTGCCGTGAGTAAACGCAGAGCGGCGACGACGGAGGAAAAGATTAGCGAAATCTTTATTGCGATTGGGATTCCGCCGCATATTAAAGGATATTCGTATTTGCGCGAGGGGATTAAGATGACGATTGAACGCCCGTACGTTCTCAACGCGGTTACGAAAGAGTTGTACCCGTCGATAGCGGTTAAGTTCGGCACGACGGCGAGCAAGGTCGAACGTGCGATAAGGCACGCTATCGAAGTGGCGTGGAACAGAGGGCGTATCGATGCGATTAACGCTATATTCGGCGCACGTATCTACTTAGGGAACGAAAAACCGACGAATAGCGAGTTTATCGCGCTCGTTGCGGACAAGCTTATTTTGGAAAGTATGGGTTAACGGTTTACGTGAGGAAAAGGTTTAGATAAATGGGAAAGAGCTCCGAAATCTCGGAGCTCTTTACGTTTAGGATTTTTTATGAGTCTTAGTACATTCCGCCCATATCGCCGCCAGCAGGAGCTACGGGAGCGGGAGGAGTAGGAATATCGGTTACGATACTTTCCGTCGTCAAAAGCGTGGAGGCTACGGACGCCGCGTTTTGGAGTACGGAGCGGGTAACCTTCGTCGGGTCGATAATGCCGCTCTCTACCATATCGCAGTACTTGTTATTCAAAGCATCGAAACCGTAATTCGCTTTCTTGGAGGAAAGCACTTTATCTACGATAACCGAGCCGTCGAGTCCTGCGTTTTTCGCGATTTGACGGATAGGTTCTTCCAAAGCTTTCAATACGATAGAAGCACCCGTCTTTTCGTCGCCGTTAAGAGAAGCAACGAGTTTCTTGATAGCAGGAACAGCCGAGAGGAGTGCGCTTCCGCCGCCGGGTACGTAACCTTCTTCCACAGCTGCGCGGGTTGCCGCCAAAGCGTCGTCGATACGAAGTTTTTTCTCTTTCATTTCCACTTCCGTTGCCGCACCTACGCTAATTACCGCTACGCCGCCTGCAAGTTTTGCAAGACGTTCTTGTAATTTTTCTCTGTCATAATCGGATTTCGTTTCCGCGATTTGCGATTTGATAGAAGCGATACGCGCTTTAATGTCTTCCGCGCTGCCCACG
>JAZRBK010000197.1:0-15227 GCA_045635025.1 Candidatus Scatosoma sp. | reverse complement strand
AAAACTCCATACAAAAAAATTACACCCCTCGCGGTGCGTGTAAATAGTTTACCACACTTACAAGGGGTTGTCAATCTTTTTTTCAAGCTTTTTTTAACTTTTTTTCAACTTTTTTATATTTTTTTATTCCGTTAGCCCGCCGTTAACCCGCCGTTTGTCCACCGTTCGTCCGCCGTGAATCGGTTCTCCGTCCGACGTAAATCGGCTATTTATCCGTTGCCAGCCCGTATTCTTCCGCCAACTTTTCAAAAAGCGGGAGCGCCCGCTCGATTTGCTCGGTAGGAACGCAGTAGGCTATGCGAACCCAGCCCTCGCAACCGAAATCCGCGCCGTTCACAAGCAACAGCTCGTATTTTTTCGCGCGCTCGCAGAACGCTTTTGCGTCCGCTTCCGCCGCTTTGACGAACAGATAAAACGCTCCGTCGGGGTGCACGCAGGTAAAACCAAACGCCGTCAAACCGTTATACAAAAGGTCGCGGTTGCGCTTATATACACGCAAATCCCCTGTCAAGCCGTCGCAAGCCGCCGCTACTCTTTGAAAGAGCGAGGGCGCGCACACGAACCCCAAAACCCGTCCCGCGCCGCATATTGCCGCGTACAGTCTTTTCGCCTCGTTCGCCTTGGGATTTACCGCTATATACCCCACCCGTTCGCCGGGCAGAGAGAGGGATTTTGAATAGGAATAACAAACCACCGTATCCTCGTAATACTTCATCGTGCACGGCACGTGCGTTTTCGTATCGTAAACGAGCTCACGGTAAGGTTCGTCGGAGACCAGATACACGGGCGAGCCGTATTCCGCCGATTTTTCGCGTAAAATATCGCAAAGCACTCGTATCGTTTCCTCGCCGTAAACCACGCCCGAGGGATTGTTGGGGGAATTGATTATCACCCCTTTCACACGCGGATTGAGGGCTGCGCGCAAAGCATCAAAATCGGGCAAAAGCGTCTTAGAATCGCTTTGGAGCACGACGAGCTTCGCCCCCGTCCCCTCCACAAACACGCGGTATTCGGGGAAGAACGGCGCGAACACGATAAACTCGTCCCCTTCGCACGCGAGCGCGTGCAACGTAACCGTCAAGGAAGCCGCCGCCCCGCAGGTCATATACAAATCGTCGCCGCTGATTTCTACGCCGAAACGCTTTTTATAGTTTGCGGCGATAGTATCCCGCACCGTTTTATCTCCCTGCGCGGAAGTATACCCGTGGAGCTGGGTAGGCGATGTTTCGTTTACGAGTCTGCAAATCGCCTCGTTCACCTGAGGCGGAGCGGGCACGGAGGGGTTTCCAATGGAAAAATCGAACACGTTCTCCTTGCCGATTTCCGCCGCGCGCACCTTTGCATATTCGAATATTTCGCGAATGGTGGAGCGCTTGCTCCCCAAACCGTACATTTTTTCGTTTAACATACTTTATTCTTTCTCCTTTGTTCGCGGTTCGCAGGGCTCTAAGATTTCGGGGCGCTCGCCGCCCTTGCTGTTCTCGCCGCCCTTGCTGTTCTCGCCAACCTCGCCAACCTCGGCAATGTCGCCGTTTTCGTTGTTTTCGCTATTCTTGTTATTTTCGCAAGCGCAACACGGCTCGCAGAACGGAGTTTCGAGCGGTTTTATCCCTTCGCTTACCCCCTCTTTTCCGACCCACGCGGACGGTTGTATTTTCACACGGCGCTTGCCCTCCGTTATTCGCACGAACACGCCGCCCGCCTGCCAACCCAAGATGAGCACCACGAGCACGCCGAGATAATACGCGATAAGCGTCGCGCCGAAACTTCGGAAAATATCAATAAAATAAATCGCGTAATTGCCGTACGGGTCCATACCGAAAAAGTTCTTATGGAAAACGAGGTTCAGTAAAACGCCGAACGTAATTACCGAATACATAAACACGACGGCTTTAACGAGATGGGCAAAATCGACTTTCACCTGCCGCGTAATGATAAGGTAGAGCCCAAACAACGAACAGTGCATATGACAAAACGCCTCGCTTGCATATAAAAAGCTTGCTTCTTGGTCGAAGTCGAATAGATACGCGCGTTCGGGGCTAATGAGCATTGCACAGAACATACCGAAACACAAAAACGCTACGGCGGAAAGGCAATACTCTTTCACGCTATCCTTCATTATATATATAAGGGGGATTACCGTGAACGTAAACGGACTGATATTGTCGAGCGTCATAAACCGTTTTTCCAGCCAACCTTTTTGATAGGCGGCGTAGTTCCAGCAGAAAAAGAAAATAACGTCGGTAATCACAAAAACGAGGTTGAATATTTTTACGTTTATCCTATCCCGATACAAACACACGAGTGCGAGCGAGAAAAAATACAGAAACAATATAATCCCCGCCATTAGCATCATATGCATAAGCCGTTACCTCCTTTTCTTTTTCTTCTTGTTTGCGTGCTTCTGCGCGAACGCGAGCTATGCGAACGCCTTTTTCCGCTATACGTCGCCCGAACGTCTTTTCCTTGCCGTTGCTATTACGCAGCATTTTTACGGTTGGTTATTTTCTTGCGCGGTTCTTTTGCGTTTCTTCCGCTTCCCCGTCTTCCGTTTCTTCTTCTACGACGTAACCCCAAACGAGGGTGGGATTGTTTTTACACCAATCAAGCGCCCAACCGAGCGGTTTTTCCTCTTCTTTCAAGAAAGAATAAATCGTCAACAGCGGATAATCGAACGCACCGCTGCCTATCGCTTTGAGCTTTAAGGGGAGCACGATTTCCGTCAAAGAAATACACCCGCTAAACGCTTGCGTACCGATACTTTGCAGTTCTTCATACAGCGTAATTTCACTTAAAGAAGCGCAGTTCTTAAATGCACGCGCACCCAATTTCGTAAGGGTGGAGGGCAATTCTATCGTTTTTAAGTTCGTGCACCCCGCAAACGCGTCGTCGCCAATCGTTAAGATACCGTCGAGCAAATACACGCCCGTAATCCCCTCGCAGCCTTGAAACGCCCCCTCTTTAATGCCGAGCACCTTTTTCTCGTCGTGATACGCACCGATATAGATATCCCCTACGAGGTCTTGAAAGCTACCGCTAATGATGCAGTAGTTGCTATCCTCCGCCGATTCGTATTCGATACCGTAGGAAGTTTCGTATTCCCAAACCGCCTCGATATACAAATCCCGCGTAACTTCTCTGTACGAACCGCTCCACTTCAAAAAATAACACCCGTCTTTCGTGGCTTGGGGCGGACTGGCGTTTTGTCCTTGCGTTACCCTTTGCACGAGCTCGCCGCTAAGAAGCGTGCCGCCGTTCAAATCGAAAGTAACCGTGTACGTCTTTTTCCCCGCGAAGAAAATCATCAAAAGCATCGCGGCTATCGCGGCGAATTCCACCGAAAGAATAATCAATAATTTTACTTTTTGTTTCATAACCGTTTTCTCCGTAGCCCGCCGCACCGCAAAAATCTCCTTTCATAGCGCCGACTTGGCTATTTATATTTTAGCACATTATTTCTTGTTTGACAATACTTTCACGTATATTTCTCATAATTTCATTCCTTTCACTATTTACCAAAAAAGCGGCTTACCCAACTATAAACCGCTTTCTTATGCTTCCTTATTATTATATATGTGTCCGATATATACGCCCCACCTACGCCCCACTTTTTGAAAATAAAAAGAAAGTAAAATGCAAAAAAACGGGCATTTTTAAGCGTTTTTCGCTCAAATTTGCCCGTTTTTGGTGCGGTCGACAGGAATTGAACCTGCATGGAGTTACCCACAAGATCCTTAGTCTTGCGCGTCTGCCAGTTCCGCCACGACCGCATTAACGAGAATATTATATCTTAACCTACAAACTTTGTCAACTCATTTTAGGACACTTTTCAAAAAAAATAAAAAAAATTACTTTTTCCTTATTTTCCTTAAAAAAGAACCGACAAAGCCCTACTCCTCCCGCGCCTTAAAAACGCTAAAAAGCTCACGAAAAAACTGTTTTGCATAATTTTTCCGTTCCCGCGCACAATAATTGTCAATGGAGGAATTATTATGAAAGCAACCGGAATAGTCAGAAGAATCGACGAACTCGGCAGAGTCGTTATCCCAAAAGAAATCCGTCGCACGCTGCGTATTAAAGAGGGCGACCCACTTGAAATCTTTACAGACCGCGACGAGTTAATGCTAAAAAAATACTCGCCAATCGCGACGTTGGAGCGTTTCAGCAAAGCCACGGCGCGTTCTTTGAACGATTTAAGCGGAAAACTTGCCATTATTTGCGACACGGACGGCGTACTGCACGCATACGGCGAGGGAAAAAAGGAATACGACGGAAAGAGCCTTTCCGCGGATATGGATAAAATCTTAAAAGAGCGGCGCAGTTACCTTGCGAACGCCTCGGAGGGCGGGGACGTGATTCCGCTCACTTCTTCGCAGGAAGAGGGTATTACGGCGCAGGTCATCGTGCCTATCGTATCAGGCGGGGACTGTCTTGGAGCAGTAGCCGTTCTTTCCAAAGAGGACGGAGCAAAAATGGACGGGAGCGATATGAACTTAGCCCGCTTAACCGCAGACATTTTAGCCAATCAATTTGAATAACAAACACCTGCCAAAAAGCGTAGCACGCCAAAAGCTGAGATTGAGAAAATCAATCTTGGCTTTTTTCTATTTGAAAACTTTCGACAAAGAAAAATAGAGACCGACCCTTTTTTACACAATCAGCCTCTACTTTTTATAGTATCCTCTATGCACCGTCTATAATATAGACAGGCGTTTTTCTTTTGTGCGTATTAGCTTATAGCATTTCTTCCACTTTGATACGGAAGTTTTGCCCATTTAAGAAATGTACTTGCAACGCATTTTCTTCTTCCGTATACGTAGCCACAATTTCGTCCTCGATAAGCAACGTAATTTCTTCCGTCAAGTCCCTAACGGATATACGAGTTTGTTGTTTTTCCATTGTTTCTCTCCTTTCAGTTATTTTACAAAATAATCGCGCGCCGATTTGTTTGTATTTATATTATACCATTTAGTTTCGGTTTCAATCAACTGTTTGGTGCTCAAACTAAATAGAATAAATTGTAGGAGGTTGTCTTTGTTATGGTTATTTTGTCGAGGTTTGCCGAAAACCTTTTCGCTTTAATGGAAGAACGAAACTTGAATGCACCCGCTTTGGGGAAAATCTTAAACACGAACCGTAGCAATATTACGCGATATTTAAGGGGAGAACGGTTACCCGATTATCGCCTATTCGTTGCCATTTTAGATTATTTTAACGTATCTGCCGACGTTCTTCTTGGACGAGTGGATTATTGTAACACGCAAAGCTTTCAATCCGTGCAACCCTTTGGTAACGTATTGCGTAAAGCATTAGACGAAACAAAAGTTTCTCAGTACCGATTGCAAAAGGATTTACATTTTTCCAGCGCGACTACTTATTCGTGGTTACGCAATAAGAGTATTCCCTCTATTGAACATATCGTCAATCTCGCCGATTACTTAGACGTATCGGTGGATTACCTGCTTGGAAGAATATCGTAAAACAACTGCCACAAAATCAACAAGAAAAAGGAGCAGGTATGCGTTCAACGCGTACCTGCTCCCTTGTTTTTATTCTTTATCTTATAAACGTTTTACAAACCGAAGCCTGCGAAAACCCCTTTCACCGCACTGCTGATTTGTGCGAGGAACGGCTCTACGTATACGTCGAAAAGCCCGAAAAGGTTTTGCGAAATCAAGGATTTACCGCTCGTAACCGCCGCGGTAGAGAAAATGCCGTAATAATTCAGCACGTACGCAAGCGCAACGACCAAAGCCGCGATAACGAGCCCAATCGCAAAATACACCAAGCAGGCAAGCACACTATCCACCGTCCGCAAAACGCCTACGCCGTCCACCGCGCGCACGAGTTTTTTGAAGAGCCAATTGAGTAAAATAAACGCCGCGATAACGAAAATGCTAAACAGCACGCCCGTAACGAGTTTGGCTACGATAGGTGCGAGCATTCCGTTCAAGCCGAAATATTCGACGAACTGCGTACATTTATAGAGTGCTTTGCCAAGGATATTTTCTTCGGTAACGTACGCCGAGAAAGGCAAATAGAAACACAAAACGACTGCCGCCAACGCGCCGATTTTCATAAGCAACACGCGCAGGCTTTCGAAAAAGCCCTGTCTGCGGCCTTTGAGTGCAATCCCGAGCGCGATACCCATAAACAGGAAATCAAGCGCGTAATCTACCACGTACGGCAACACGGCGGGCACGAACGCAAACCCGAACACTTCCATTTCATAAAGCGCAGGGGTAGCCGCGCCGATTTTCGTTCCGTGGACGACCATTAAAGCGACGGCGATTACCGTAGCCGCCACCGCCGCAGTATTAACAAGGCAGAAAAGTCCGCCGAGCAATCTACCGAAAACTGTCGGCTTTTTATATTTTTTATAAAATCTATCGTCGAACGCATAGTCGTCGTAATCGTCGTATTCTACCGATTCCGCCTCAAACTCAAACCCGTTTTTATCCAAGAGCACCCTATCTCCCGCCCGAGCGACTTTGACTTTTTTCGGACGGAACAGCAGCGCAAACACCGCGTACAAAACGAGTGCGGCGAGCAAACACCCTCCCGCGCAGGCAAGGGTTGCAAACGCACCGAGCGGCGCGAACAAGCGAGCCGCCACACCGTATTTTTCAAGCAAAACAAAGCCGACGAACGCCGTCAGCCACACGAGCCCGCTCCAACTCACGCGGCGGAAGCCTTTCGCTACGCCAATACAAAACGCTATGACGAGCGCAAGCGCAACGACGCCCGCTATCACGTACGGCAAAAATATGAAAACTTTGTCCATAGCACCCGCCAACAGGGTATTCATAGACGTCATATCCACCCTCTCCTTCTATTGATTAGAATTATTTTTCGCAAATCCTTGTTTGCAGTAAGCGTTATACGCTAAGACGTTACGCATTAAGCATTACGCGTTACGCGAATTATTTATTGAAATTATCTTTAAGCGATACGATTTCCGAGAGCACGAGTTTTCCGTTTTCGTCCGTGCACTTTTTATAATAGCCAACGCGCATAAGTTGGAACGCTTTGCCCTCTTCACTATTTGCAAGATAGGGCTCTGCTTTGCCTTGGAAGATATGTTCGCTGTCAAGGTTCATTCTCTCGCCGAAGTCCTGCCCTGCGTATTCCGCGTCTTTCAAAAGCACGCCGTATTTACGGATTTCCGCGTCCACACCCGTCTTGCCGTCTACCCATTGAATCGTGCCTTTGACTTTAATACCGCTCGTGTCGCTGGAAGAACGGCTCTGGGGCACGTACGAGCATTTCAGCTCGATAACCTCGCCCTTTTCATCAAGCACCGCTTCGTCGCAATGAATGATATACGCGCCTTTGAGCCGCACGTAACCGTCCGTCTTCAAACGTTGATATTTCGGCGGCGGGTCGAGCGAGAAGTCGGACTTATCGATATACACCGTATTGGAAAAGGCTATCTTTCTCGTTCCCATTTCAGGTTTTAAGGGGTGGAGCGCCGTTTCCAAGAGCTCCTCGCCCTCATAGTTGGTAATCGTAACTTTCAACGGTTCTAACACCGCCATGGCGCGTTCTGCATTTTCGTTGAGGTTGTCGCGGATACACGCTTCTAAATAGGAAAGCTGACATTCCGAATTGGCTTTTACAATCCCGATTTTCGTGCAGAAATCAAGGAGCGCTTCGGGCGGTACGCCGCGGTTTCTAAGCCCTGCTACCGTCGGCATACGGGGGTCGTCCCAGCCGTGCACGTGTCCCTCTTCTACGAGTTTTTTCAAATACCGTTTGCTCATTACGGTATTGGTAACCGCAAGCCGTGCGAACTCGATTTGACGGGGCTTGGGCGCAAAGCCGAGGTTAATCCCTACCCAATCGTACAGGGGACGGTGGTCCTCGAATTCAAGCGTACAAAGGGAATGGGTAACCCCTTGCAAGTAATCGCAAATGGGGTGCGCGTAATCGTACATCGGATAAATGCACCACGTATCCCCCGTGCGGTGATGCGTAGCGCGCAAAATGCGGTAAATAACGGGGTCGCGCATATTCATATTCGGCGACGCCATATCGATTTTGGCGCGCAAACACTTGCTCCCGTCGGGGTATTTTCCCGCGCGCATTTCACGGAAGAGCTGTAAGTTTTCTTCCACGGAACGGTTTCTGTACGGGCTTTCCTTGCCCGCTTCGGTCAGCGTGCCTCTGGTTGCGCTAATTTCTTCGGGGGACAAATCGCATACGAACGCTTTTCCGTCTTGAATGAGTTTTTCCGCGAAGTTATAAATGGTTTCGAAGAAATCGGAAGCGTACACTTCCTTAGCCCAATCGTAACCGACCCACGCGATATCCTTGCGAATCGCGTCTACGAACTCCGTTTTTTCTTTCGAGGGGTTGGTATCGTCGAAGAAGAGGTTACATTTTCCCTCGTACTTTTTCGCCGTACCGAAATTGACGAGCATACTTTTAATGTGCCCGATATGCAAATAACCGTTGGGTTCGGGCGGGAATCTCGTTTGCACGGCGGAAATCTTGCCGTTTTCGATATCGTCGTTAATGATTTGTTCAATAAAGTTGGTTGCTTCGATAGGTTTCATAATTCCGTTCCTATATTCGTTCGTATTTTTATGCCCAGAGGGGAAAAGCGCGAACCGCGCTTATTGCCGCTATAACGAGTTTTTCTCTAAAAAACCTTGTAGGGTTTCGGGTTCTCCTCGTCAGATTAAGAAAGTCCTACAATCGTGCCGTCGGAAAGCAGGTCGATTTTTTCCGCAGCAGGGTGCGCGCCGAGCCCTGGCATTAACATAATCTTGCCTGCAATCGCTACGATAAAGCCCGCGCCGCCCTTGATAACAACGTCCCTTACACATACGCGGAAGCCCTGCGGGCGACCGATAAGCTGTGCGTTATCCGAAAGGGAATACTGCGTTTTCGCCACGATAATCGGCAGATTTTGATAGCCCTTTTCTTCGATAATCTTAATCTTAGCAAGCGCTTCATCCGTGAAATCCACACCGTCCGCGCCGTATACCTTTTGCGCGATTTTCTCTATTTTCGTGCAAATCGGCTCGTCAAGCTCGTACGGGTAGCAAAGCTTGGAAGGGATTTCACACGCCTTGATAACCTCTTGCGCGAGCTCTTTTCCGCCCTCGCCACCTTTTAAGAACACGTCGGTAAATACGGCTACTGCGCCCGCCTTTTGCACCGCTTCGATAACGAAATCCGTTTCCGCCTGCGTGTCCGTGAAAAATCTGTTCATCGCGACTACGACGGGTTTTTTATACACGTTTTGCATACATTCTACGTGTTTGAGAAGATTGGGCATACCCTTTTCAAGCGCGGCCAAGTTCTCCGTCGAAAGCGTTTCTTTCTCCGCGCCGCCGTGCAATTTCAATGCCTTTACCGTCGCTACGACGACGATACAATCGGGCTCGATACCCGCTACGCGGCATTTCGTATCCAAGAACTTTTCCGCACCCAAATCCGCGCCGAAGCCCGCCTCGGTAACCGCGTAATCGGCAAGGCTCATCGCCGCATACGTCGCTTGGATACTATTACACCCGTGCGCGATATTCGCAAACGGTCCGCCGTGAATAATCGCGGGCGTATGTTCGAGCGTCTGTACGAGGTTGGGTTTCATAGCCTCTTTCAAAAGCACCGCCATCGAACCGACCGCGCCAGGGATTTGCCGCGCGTACACAAACTCTCCGTCCTTGTTCAAGCCGACGATGATATTGCCCAAACGCTTTTTCAAATCGTCGATGTCCGTCGCTAAACAAAGCACCGCCATAATCTCGCTCGCCGCCGTGATATCGAAATGGTCCTCTCTTGCAACGCCGCGCCCGTTTCCGCCGATTTGGATATTAATAAGCTCGCGCTCGTTCATATCCATACAACGGTGGAAATAGATATTTTCGACGTCGATATTCAGCTCGTTCCCGCGGAAGATATGGTTATCCATCAACGCGCAGAGCAGGTTATTCGCCGCGGTAATCGCGTGTAAATCGCCCGTGAAATGTAAATTGATATCCGCCATCGGTACGACCTGTGCATAACCGCCGCCCGCCGCGCCGCCTTTAATCCCGAACACGGGCCCGAGCGAAGGTTCACGGAGCGCCAAACACGTATTTTTCCCAAGCTTAGAAAGACCGTCGGCAAGCCCGATAGATACCGTCGTTTTCCCCTCGCCCGAAGCGGTGGGGTTAATCGCCGTTACCAAAATGAGCTTTGCCTTGCGTTTCGCGTTTTTAGGCAGGGTAATTTTCGCTTTATATTTTCCGTACAGTTCGAGCTCGTTTTCCGTCAAACCGAGCTTTTTCCCTACCTCGCGTATATCTATAAGCCGTGCGCTTTCCGCAATTTCAATGTCCGATAACATAACCTTTCTCCGTTCTTTGGTAACTTGTCATTTTTTCTTTACGTTGTCCGAGCCGTTCTACGCGCGCACGTAACGCGCGCAATTCTCGTACATACTATTATAGCATATCTTTTCAAAAAAAGAAATAGTTCGCCGATAAAAAAAAGGGATTTTTTTGTTTTTTCTTCAATTTTTTTTGGAAAAGGGGAACAGGAGAAAGCGCTAACGCGAAAAACCGAGAAAAATCTCTTAAAAATATCGGCAAAAATCCCCCCTTTCGATTGACTTATCCTTGAAAAATATCGTATAATGGAAACGTTAAAAGTAATTTTATTTGAGAGGTTTATACAGTTATGGCAGAAAAAAGAGCGGTAACGATGGAAAAGCTCGTTTCCCTTTGCAAAAACAGAGGCTTTATCTTCCCCGGAAGCGAAATCTACGGCGGACTTGCGAACACTTGGGATTACGGTCCTTTGGGCGTAGAACTCAAAAACAACGTCAAGAAAGCTTGGTGGAAAAAATTCGTACAGGAGAACCCCTATAACACGGGCGTAGATTGCGCGATTTTGATGAACACCCGCACTTGGCAGGCTTCGGGGCATCTCGGCGGATTTTCCGACCCGCTTATGGATTGCAAGAGCTGTAAGGCTCGCCACCGCGCGGACAATCTCGTGGAAGCGTACGTAGCGAAAAAGGGCTTGGACGTAAAGGTAGAGTCTATGGATAACGACGCGCTCGAAGCGTTTATTAACGAACATAAAATCGTTTGCCCCGTTTGCGGTAATTCCGATTTCACTTCTATTCGGAAGTTCAACTTAATGTTCAAGACGTTCCAAGGGGTAACCGAGGACAGTGCGAACACGGTATACCTTCGTCCCGAAACGGCGCAAGGTATCTTCGTAAACTTTGAAAACGTACAACGTTCTACCCGTATGCGCGTGCCGTTCGGTATCGCACAAATAGGGAAATCGTTCCGTAACGAAATCACGCCCGGTAACTTCACGTTCCGTACCCGTGAGTTCGAACAAATGGAATTAGAGTTCTTCTGCAAGCCCGGCACAGATTTGGAATGGTTTGCGTATTGGAAAGATTTCTGCCGCGATTGGCTCCTCTCGCTTGGTATGAAAGCGGAAAACCTGCACCTTCGCGACCACTCCCCCGAAGAACTTTGCTTCTATTCGAAAGCAACCACCGACTTCGAATACAACTTCGCGTTCGGTTGGGGCGAACTTTGGGGCGTTGCGGACAGAACGGACTACGACTTGTCCCAACACGCAAAGGAATGTGGAAAACCCATTACCTATCTCGACCCCGTTACGAACGAGAGATACGTGCCCTACGTCGTCGAACCGTCGCTCGGTGCGGACCGCGTAGTGCTCGCATTCTTGACGGACGCATACGACGAGGAAGTAGTGGACGCGGAAAAGAACGATATTCGTACGGTGCTCCGTTTGCACCCTGCGCTCGCGCCCTATAAATGTGCGGTATTGCCGTTGCAAAAGAACCTTTCTGAAAAGGCGGACGAAATCTATACGCAAATGGCGAAGAAGTTCCCCACCACCTACGATTTGACGGGTTCGATTGGCAAACGCTACCGCCGTCAAGACGAAATCGGTACGCCCTACTGCGTAACCATCGACTTCCAAACACTGGAAGATAACACCGTTACCGTCCGCGACAGAGATACGATGGAGCAAATCCGCGTTTCCGTCGAAGAAGCGGTAAAATATATCCAAGAAAAAATCGAGTTCTGATTTTTCAAAGAATACGCGTTCGCGCATAAGTTTGCGCTCGAATTAGGCGCAAAATCGGCAAAAATGAAAATGAAATAGACAATGAAAAACGGGCGTAGCCAACTTGCTACGTCCGTTTCTTTTTTTGTTTGTTTAGCCTGTTACTACTGCTTTTCCGCGATAACGGTTACTCTGTCGAACTCTACGATTAACGCACCGTTTTTGAAGTACGCTTCATAGGAATCGTATTCCGTTTCGATTTTGTACTTGTCTTTTTCTTCCGTTTCTACCCAAGTACCCGTTTCCTCAATCGTAAGAATGGAAAGGGAGATGTTCATTTCCACCGTGTTGTCGTCCTTGATTTCGATGTACGAAGGCGCGTTTGCAGGCGCGTCGAAATGCATACCGCCGACTCTGTAATCGGTTACTTTGTAGACGCCCGCGACGTTACCGAAACAGCCCGAAAAACAAAAGAGCGCGGTTATCATAGCAAGCAAAGATACTAAAAATACTTTCAACTTTTTCATAGTTGCCCTCCAAAAGATTTATTGCCTATATTATAACATATTCTTTTCT
This sequence comes from Candidatus Scatosoma sp., assembly GCA_045635025.1. Lineage (GTDB taxonomy): Bacteria > Bacillota > Clostridia > Christensenellales > Borkfalkiaceae > Scatosoma. Next base: position 2,600 of record JAZRBK010000197.1, on the reverse strand, counting down.
TTCTTGTCAATATTTCTTGAAAAAAATATCCTCAGTTTTTCAAGAAAACTTAACCCCCGAATTGCTTCGGGGGTGTTATTTTCGTATTCAGTTGTAAGGCGTTTATATCCCTTACTCTCCCGTATTTGCGATATCTTCGCCGCGCACGGTCCTTGCCGCCGCTTCCGTTCGGGTGCTTTTCAGTTTTGAACGCCCTCTTGTATCTCGTTCATTGGACTAATTCCTCGCTTTCTCTTCCTTGTTAAAGTACCGTACTATCAAGCAGCTTTTCATCTTCCGCTTTGTCCCTCCTTTAACGTTATTTTTCTACCTGTTCCCGTATCACTACGGCTTAGCCAAGTCATTGTAATCCAAAATAGGATTTTGAATGATAAAATCGCTCGACTACTGCGTTGAAATCCTTGAAAATACGTCGGTATTTCCTGCGGCTTTCGCCTTGTATTCACTCCGATTTTATCTATTCAGAATTGCTTCGCACCCAAAATAAGAGATTTTAAGATGATTTTGGGTGAGGAGAAAGCAATCATACCTAACGTATGATAATGACGACGAACCTAAAAGGGCTTAAAATATCCATTTTGGGCCGTTTTGGATTATATTGCCTTGGCTAACTTATTTCGTTGGAGTATCACTTGTACAAATCATACGGTTTGCACGCTCCTTTTGGATTTCCCGCCGTTTCCGCAAGGCGGACTCGCCTTCCGATTCCGCAACAAACCCCGTCGGGCTTGACTTGTTCTCGTGCCTAATCGACGCTTCTTTCGCTTTCGCCCGCCGAGTACCTACCGAAATCCCGTCGGATTTCCCTTTGCCCCGTCTTAAAATCTACCGTCGATTTTCCTCTTTCTTAGGCTCTCGCCTCTTCGTGGGAAGGAATCATCGCTTTTCGTACCCTCCTTTCCTTTTTTCTTTCGCCGTGTCCCTACGGCACTTTGCCGACTCCTATCGGCTATCTCTTACCCGTGCATCGGTGTATCTCCTTGTTCTTTGCTTGCTTTTCTTTTCTTTTTTGTTCGTTTCGAACATTTTTTGTTTGTTTCTTTCTCTTTTGTACCTTTATTATAGCATAGATTTTTGATTTGTCAAGGGGTTTTTCAAAAAAAGTTCAAATATTTTTTAATTTTTTTCGTGTGTGCCCCGCTGGAAAGGTACGCGCCGTTTCCAATAGCGGCGTTAGCCGTTTTCCGCAGCACCCGCCGTTCGGCGCAAAAAAAGAAAAGCGTTCGGCTTTCGCCAAACGCATACTTTCTTTGTTTTTGAACGGTAGGACATTAGCACTTCTCGCCGTTACGCTTCGATTTCTTTGGCGAACGCGCGGAGCAAATCCTTGTCCCGCACGACCGTTCCCCCGCCGAGCACCGTCGCGAATTGCGGTTCTTCGCAAACGTGTTGCCGCATTTCCAGTTTCGCGCCGATATATTGAGGCAAATATGGGATTTTCATTACCCCGCCGGAAAGATACACGCCGTTCCGATTCACCGTAGCCGCTACTTCCGCAGGCAGTTTCCCAAGCACCGCAACCGCGTATTCGATTACCTTATCTATATACACGCGTATACACTCGGACACGTCGGAGGAAAGTACGCTCGCAGCGGCAGGGCGCAGACTCTCCACGGAACTACCCTCCGCTACGATAGAACCGCGCGCGTTGGGGGAAAGTGAACCGATTTCGTTTTTTATCTTTTCCGCCGTCAAAGCCCCGATACGCAAACCGTTGTTTTTGGCTACCTTTTGCATAATGTTCGCATCGATATTATTGCCGCCGACGTTCATAGAAATCCCCGAAATAATTCCGTCCGCAGATACGACGGCTACGTTGGTTACGCCGCCGCCCACGTCGATACAGAACACGGGGTCGCTATCGCTGAGCACCGCGCCCTCGCCCACCGCCGCAAGATACGGCTGTTCGACAAAGAACACCTTTTTCAGTCCGCACTCCTCCGCAAGCGTAGCGTAATCGGCAAGCAACCGCTTGCTCGCGCCGCAAGGTACGCTTAGCAAAATATGCGCGCGGCGGAGCGAAGAACTCTTCACGCCTATCCGAGCGAAAAACTCTTTGAGCATCGCCGCAGCCAACCGCATATCCACGATTTCCCCCTCGTATACGGGATAGAGAATACTCGTGTATTCGGCGGTTTTTCCTATCAGATTTTTCGCTTCCTTACCTATCGCCTTGATTTCTCGCTCCTCGCCTGCCACCGCCACGCAAGACGGCTCGGCGAGCACGATTCCGCTGCTCGTGTCCGCGCGGTATATCTTCGTCATTGACGAACCAAGGTCTATTGCGAGCTTCCACATACGCCCCCCCTTTTTTTCGTTTCATCGCGTACCTGCCCCCTCCGTTTTATCAAAAGAGTCGTACAGGTGCACGTTTAATATCTTATTTTTCGCGTGTTATTTACCGTTATCGCTTTCGTCGTTTTATTTATCGTTTTTACTTGCCTGCCTTATAATTATACGTTGTCGGCAAGTTCTTTTTCTATCGTGTGCACCATTTCCTTGACGAGTTCGACGGGCAACCCCACGACGTTGGAAAAGCTCCCTGCAATCGAGCGCACCAACCCGCCGTCCTGTATGCCGTACGCCCCCGCCTTATCCAT
>JAZRBK010000196.1:0-2518 GCA_045635025.1 Candidatus Scatosoma sp. | reverse complement strand
ATTGGAGGAATGAATATGAAAAAAAGATGGATTGCCTTATTGGGGGCTACGTTAATGTTCACAACGGGCGGTATCGCCAATAGCATACACGTCTCTGCGGAAGAAAACAAAGACGTTTCCGCCGTTTACGAAACGGACAATGAAGAAATCATCGAGCATGTAAGCAATGCAAAAGTGGGCGATGACTTAAAAATCCGTGCAAAATCCGCTTATTTGTGCGATTATGCAACGGGAACGCCTATTTACGCGCAAAACGAAACTGCACGCTTACCGATTGCGAGTATGTGTAAGATTATGACGCTTTTGCTTTCGTTCGAGGCGATTGAACAGGGTGTAATCTCTTTGGATGAGCAAATCACGGTAAGTGAACGAGCAGCTTCTATGGGCGGTTCTCAGGTATTTTTAGAGGCGAACGCCAAATATCCCGTGAGTGAACTAATAAAAAGTATCGTGGTTTGCTCTGCAAACGACAGTTGTGTAGCGATGTCGGAAACGATAGCGGGGAGCGAGGACGTCTTTATTGAGAGAATGAACGAAAAGGCAAAGCAACTCGGCGCGAATGATACACTCTTCGCTAACTGTACGGGGTTACCCAAAGAACCGCAATATTCTTGCGCCAAAGACGTGGCAATTATGTTAAAAGCGTTGCTTGCGCATAAGGAATACTTTGAATACGGTAAGGTTTGGCTCGATAAGTTCCAACACCGCGAGGGCAGATATACCGAAATCACCAACACCAATAAGCTCGTACGTTTTTACGAGGGCTGCGACGGGGGAAAAACGGGGTTTACGAATCAAGCGGGGTTCTGTCTTGCCGCTACGGCAAAGCGTAAGGATATGCGGATAATTTCCGTCGTTATCGGAGAGGAAAACAGTAAAAACCGTTTTGACGACGTGCGTACGATGTTCGATTACGCTTTTGCAAATTATACTACGCTGCCTATCGTGGAAGCGGGTGTACCGCTCGATAAATCGGCAAACGTGAGCAGCGGTAAGGAAAACGCCGTTGCCGTCGTACCGACCCGCTCTTCAAGCGCTTTTGCAAAGCGGGGAGAAAAACCCAACGTAACGATGGAAACACGGTTAAACAGTTTGCGCGCTCCTGTGAAAAAAGGCGATTTAGCAGGGGAAATCATCGTTTATAAAGATAACGTGGAAATAGACCGCGTACCGCTCGTTACTTGCGAAGACGTGAAAAAAGCGAATTTCTTCGATAGCCTCAAAGACGTTGCCGAGGGGTGGAATGCTCGCTAAACGCTCGTAAATGTTATTAAAATATCCGTTTTTGTAAAAATAATTTTACAAAGGCGGATTTTTACGTAAAAAAAGCCTTTTAGTCCTTGCTTTTTGCGCTGGAAAATGATAAAATATTGATAAAGTTATCAATACGAAGGAACAAACGGGCATGAACGAGAGAAGCACCTTAAAAATCAACGCAAAAGGACATCTTGAAATCGGCGGCGCGGACTGCGTGGATTTAGCGCAAAAGTTCGGCACGCCGTTATATCTTTTCGATGAAGCGTATATCCGTAAAATGATGCGTGTTTATCGGGACGTTCTCCAAGACAAATACGACGGAAACGGGCTTGTTCTCTACGCGTCGAAAGCCTTTTCCTGTAAAGCGATTTACCGTATCGCCGACGAGGAAAAGCTCGGTATCGACGTCGTTTCGGGAGGAGAACTCTACACCGCGCTTAGCGCGAATTTCCCTGCGGAAAAAATCTATATGCACGGGAATAATAAGCTCGATTACGAAATCGGAGAAGCGTTAGATGCGGGAATAGGCTGTATCGTAGCCGACGCTTACAGCGAAATCGACAAAATCGATGCGGAAGCCGAAAAGCGGGGTATCATTCAAAAAATCCTGCTCCGCATTAACCCTGGTATCGAGGCGCACACGCACGCGTTCGTGCAGACGGCAACGACGGACAGTAAGTTCGGGTTTTCAATTGCAAACGGAACGGCGGAAGCGGTAACGAAGTACGCCCTCGAAAAGAAGAACGTGAAACTTGAAGGGTATCATTGCCATATCGGCTCGCAGATTTTTGAGAAGCAGTCTTTCGTACTCGCGGCGGAAAAATGTATCCGTTTTGCGGCGGAAATGAAAGAAAGGTATTCTTTCGTTACGGAAACGCTCAATCTTGGGGGCGGTTACGGCGTTTGGTATACGGACGAGGACAGAAAGCTCCCGCCTGAGGGGTATGCAGAATATTTAGAAGCTTTAATAGACGCCGTGAAGAAGGGCGCGAAAGAATACGGACTTAAATTACCGTATTTGCTTATCGAACCCGGCCGTTCGCTCGTAGCCGAAGCGGGGATTACCCTTTATACGGTTGGTGCAATTAAAGATATTCCCGGGGTAAAGAAATACGTAGCCGTAGACGGCGGTATGTTCGATAACCCGCGCTATGCGCTCTATCAATCGAAATATACGCCCGTCGTTGCCAACCGCGCAAACGACGAGTGTACGCAAAACGTTACGATAGCGGGAAAATGCTGTGAAAGCGGCGATTTGATT
>JAZRBK010000195.1:0-11879 GCA_045635025.1 Candidatus Scatosoma sp. | reverse complement strand
GAAGGAGGATAAATAATGAAAAAGACTTTTACGCACGAAGCGATTTTTTGTATTGTGAATAGCGGTTACAGTGAAACGGTTATGGACGCGGCGAAAAAATTCGGTGCGGGCGGCGGCACGGTAATTAGCGGACGCGGCACGGCAAGACCGGACGCGGAAAAGTTTTTCAATATCACCGTCGAACCTGAAAAGGAAATCGTAATGATTTTGGTTTCCGCTGACTGTAAAGATAAAATCTTGCAGGCCCTTTACGAGGAAGCAGGGCTGAGCACCGACGGACAGGGTATCGCCTTTTCTTTGCCCGTAGACGGCGTAGTCGGCATTTCCGAACAACCAAAATCCAACAAGGAAACGCATAAATAATTCCGCAATTTCCAAACCCCCTCTTTGCGTATACCGCGTAAAGAGGGGGTTCTTCGTTGTTATTCCCGTGCGTTTTCTTTGTCTTTTTCCTTATCTTTTTCTTTGTCGCGACGGCTGTATTTACAACCGCAAAAATCCTGCCGATAAAGTTCGTATTGGGTAGAAAGTTCTATCGAACGGTGATACCCGCCCTGTTTCTTAAAATCGGAAAATAGGTACTTCACCTCGTACCTGCCCCCTATCTTTTCGCCGATTTCGTTTAACCACTCGGCATTTTTATAAGGACTTAACGTAAGCGTCGTTCCAAAAAACGCAAACCCGTTTTCCCGCGCGATTTGCGCTGTTTTTTCAAGGCGGAGCGCATAACACGCATAACATCTTTTCCCGCGTTCGGGTTCGTTTTCAAGCCCTTTTGCAATCCGCTCGAACGCCTGTTTATCGTGGTCGCAATCGAGAATATCCGCCCAACCCGTTTCCCGCAAAAAACGGATTTGTTCCGCTTTGCGTTTCTCGTATTCCGTTTCCTCGTCGATATTGGGGTTATAATACAAAACGGTTATCGCAAAATCGTCTTTAAGTCTCTCCAAACAAGCGGACGAACAGGGCGCGCAACAGCTATGGAGCAATAACCGCGTTCCCTTTTCCGCATTATGGATAATCGTTTGCATTTCCTTGTCGTAATTGCGTTTCATAGCTCTATTATACTTTTTCTTGCCTCGCTTGTCAATTCCTGCGCCCGCTTTCCGCGAAGAAAGCGGTTATTTTTCTAAAACTTTCCCCCACCTCCTTGACAAAACCTAAAAAAACCGTATAATAGAGGGCAAGCGTTAGAATATCGCGTTCGCGTAGAACCGCATTTTTAGCTATCACCTATTTCGCAAGTGAGGAGAAGTATGCTCGATTACACCAAAGCGGCAATCCAAAAAACGGTGGACGATTTCAAAAGGCTCGATTATATCCGCAATATCGCCACGCAAACCTTATATATCGCCTACCTAATCTACGCGCTCTGTGCGGGAGCGGGGATTTTATGGGCGAATATCGCACTCCTGTCCGTGTCCGTTTTGTATTTTTTCTTCTTTTTATTTATCACCCGCATTTATACCAAACCCTTAACGAAAATCTTAATGCAGGTATTCAAGCGGTCGAAACAACTCGTTCGGCTCGCCACGCTCGGAATTATGGTATACGGGATTTACACCGCTACCAAGCACTTAACCGCACCTGCCGTTATCTTCGCGGCGTTCTTAATCGTCGGTTGGCTTTTGCAAATCGTTTTCGAGGTGGTGTTCAAGTTCTTTATCTCCCGAGCACAATTCGTTTTAGAGGGCATAGAAGCGGACTACGAACAACTGACCAAGCCCGTAAAATCAGTAGGCAACTTCTTTAAGAAACTTACGGGGAAGGAAGTAGAAGAAGAACAAAAAGAACCCACCAAACAACGAGTTTGGCTCAACGAGAAAGTCGCCGCCAACCGCGCGGATAAACAAGCGGAAAAACAGGCAAGAAAACAGGCGAAAAGGCAAGAACGAAAACGCACGAAAACGGAAGAAACCGAAACTCGTATTTGACACCCCCGCCCAATTCCTAAAAACAGCCGAAAACGCCATCTTTCATAAACTTATAAAAATCGTTTATACTATATAGCGCAATGTACTATAATTACCATGCGCGTAACCTCGAACGCATAGCCGAAGGCGAACTTATCGGCGTTACGGCGAGCGAACGGGAAGAGTTCGCTTTTGTTTTACTCTTTAACAGCTATCCCTATACCCGCCCAATCCGCCCTCACGCCGCTTGGCGGTACGACGAGGCTATCTCACGCTTAAAAACCGCGTCCAAAGAAGAATAAGCGGCTACGCGAAAGGTTAGCCACGTCGCTTAAAATATTTCCAATCAAGAAATCTTGAAATCAACGACGTAAAGGGTTGAAGAGCGTAAATTATAGCGTGTCTTTTCGTTGACAAAATATGCGTACGGTGTTATAATGATTGACGGAATTGACAAGTTCCCACCAAAAGAAACCAAGGAGAAAACGTTATGGGAATTATCATCAATCAAACGTTCGTGCTGTTTGCTTTTGTCGCAATCGGATTTACGCTTGCACGATGCAAAATCGTCAAAAATGAACACTCTAATTTCCTTTCAAGACTGCTCGTATACGTTTTCTATCCCGCTAATAACTTAAAAGCGCTTTCCCGTTATTGTACGCTGAATTACCTGCGCGAAAATTATTCGCTCGTCTTGGCTTCGTTCGCCATTTTAACCGCGCTCGTCTTGGTTATGCACTTCGCGGCAAAACTCTTTACGAGCGACCGCGTAAAACGGGCAATTTACGAATACTCCTTGATTATCTCCAATTTCGGAGCGCTCGGGTATGCGTTCGCGGAAGAACTTTTCGGCATAGAGGGCTTGAATAACGTCATCGTGTTTGCGGTTCCTTTGACGATTTATACGTATACGTTTGGATATTGTATGCTTTCGGGAAAGAAGTTCACGCCGAAAAACCTTATCAATCCCTCTTCGATTTCCCTTGTTTTAGGCATTTTAATCGGCGTAACGGGGCTCGGCAAGATATTACCCGATATGATATACTCCCTGTTCGACAAAGCAAGCTATTGTATGGCGCCCCTTTGTATGTTGCTTGCAGGAATTGTCATTGCAGAGTTCGGGCTCTTAACAATGCTCAAAAATCCGCGCGCGTATATCATCACATTTTTGCGATTGCTCGTCATTCCTATCACACTCGGCGGGATTTTGACGTTACTTCACGCCGACCGTTGGATACTCCTTTCCGCGGTGCTCTTGTACGCGATGCCTTGCGGAATGAACACCATCGTTTTCCCCAAAAACGCGGGACACGACTGCGCACCCGGTGCATCGCTTGCACTTCTTTCCAACCTGCTCGCCTGCGGAACTATCCCCCTCGTTTTCTATATCTTCGGGATTTATTTGTAAACGGTTTTATGCCCGTAACCCAACCCCATAGCTCCATAGCATATGGCAAGGCAGAAGAAATACGGCAAGGCAGAGCCTTTTTTGCCCGCAATATCTCCATTTTCTCCTTTCGCGCGAACGCGCGAAACTTGGCCACAACGTACAAATAATTTTATGCAATTACCCAAAAATCAAAACCGCCAACTTAATTGGCGGTTTGATTTTTGGTTTAATGCTTTTTAGCCGCTTCATAACGCGCTTCCGCCACCGCCTTTCTTGCGTTTGCCTCAGCAATTTGTTCTTTGCGTTCCTCTTTCATTTTTGCATTTCTTCCTGCAATCGTCAAATGCGCTTCGTTCCAAGTCTTTTTCGCATCTGCTTTTGCTTTTACATAAGTGTTACGCCCGCGATTCTCTTCAAAGCTCGCTTTTGCTTCTGCCTTTGCCGCGGCAAAATTAGCCTTATCTACTTCGTGTTGTGCTTTTGTGCTTGCCTTCATATCGGCAAATGCATTCTTGAAAAATTGTTTGATTCCCATAATGAAAATCTCCTTTTATAATATTTTCTTGATTTGTTTTTATATGTTTCCTTGCCGTTCTCTTTATGAAAAACTGAAACCGACGCAATCTTTAATAATGGCAATTAGTTCGTCGATTTCGGTAATACAATCCATTTCTATCCACTTATCGACGATGGCAACGACTCCGCGCGTAAAAAACTCCAATTTATAGATTTTCTCCGTTTCCTCCGTGATAAATTGGGATATTGCAGGATACAGGATTTTGCCGTATATTTGCTGATACGTAAGCCCCCGCCCGAACAGTTGCGATTTTTTACGAACCAATTTGAGTACGCTTTTATTTTTCTTGCAAAAATTGAGATATGGAACTAAAAACTCCGTAGTAATCAAAAAAGCTTCTCGTTGAGAGTTGATTTCAATGGGAATCTTCTTGTCAAACGAACGAATAAACTGCTCGTTAAGATTTTCAATCGTTTCTTCCAATAACTCGTAAACGTTATCATAATGAAGGTAAAAGGTAGAACGATTTACTCCTGCCTTTTTCGTAATTTCCGTTACCGTGATAAAGTCTATATCTTTTTTTTCCAGTAAAGATAACAGTGCTTGGTTCATCAGCTCCGCAGTATAAAAATATTTACTCTCGTTCTTTTTCATTATCCATCGTCCTCAAATAAAAATGTGATTTACGTATCATATATATTGCGCCTATAATGAGAAACACGGAAACCGCTCCACTTAAAGCCGTTAAAATCACCTTTCTAAACGTTTCGTTATTTTCCCCAAAAGTGGAAAGCATCGTATTCGTTAAGGTTATTAAAGAACCGCTCGCAGAAATCAGTTGAATGATTTTTATGCAGAATAAAAAGCAATCCTTCTTGGCCGAATGTTTCACAACGTTTATTATCGCAAGCGTAAAAGATGCGAACGTATACGTTGCAATGGTAATAACGGTGATTTCGTGATATTCGACGCTATGCTTATCGTATATCAAAATAAACGCCATTGCGGAAATCGCCATATTGATTAAAAGCAAAAAATACCCGCACGCACGCATTATTCTTATTTTTTCGCGAACACGCTCCTCTGTTTTATCTTTTAGCACAATAAAGACACGCGTAGCAAATAACAGTATATAATAGATTGACGAAACAAAAAGCCATTTTGAGTCGTAGAAAAAACTAACCGCGAACAAAAATACGGAATACGTAAGGTTCAACGCAAGGGATAAGTGTAAAAAACATTTCTCCTTGAATCGAATACCGCTTTTTATTCTCGCAAACAAGGAAAAAAACATACGTTAGTCTTCATTTACGATTTCGTTTGCAAGTCTGATAATATCCGTCGCGTATTTATTTTTCGACTTTGCCAACAATCTTTTATAAAGCGGATAGTTGACTCCTGCCCCTAAAATACCGACACAGCCGATGGCGATACCCAACCCCATCATAAGAGGAGTGCCTGCGCCCAATACTCCCATAGACAAGCACATTCCTACTCCGAGCACAAGGCTGGAAGCGATTCCAAACGTAAACGCAAATATATTCGCGGGAGCTTTCGCCTTCGCGTCCAATTTTCTTAAAGCTTTTACCTTGCACGCTTGTTTAGGCGCGTACTCGTTTGCGATTTGTTCTGCATAGATTTTATCCGTATTCATAATTTATCTCCTTTTCTTTGTTTTTTTGATTCGAACAAGTTCATTATAACATAAATGAGAACAAATTACCACAACAAAAGTCGCTTAAAATGTTGATTTGCGTAAACGCGCAAAATGAACCCTACGCAAAAGCGCCGTCAAAACATATCCACTCCTCGCGGGGAGTGTGCACCCATCTGCCTGCGCCGTAATAAAAAACAACCAAAACCAAACACCTTTTTGAATGTTCAATTTGGGTTGAAGTTGGTGTACCCGTTGGGGTTTTGGCTATGCCAAAGTTTCGCAATGCCTGTTTCACTTCGCCCTATCCTCCTTACCCGCTTGCAGTCGTTGCTCACGCGAACCCAAATCTAATTTTTGCGTTCTTCTACTTCGGGTACAAAAAAACACCCGCAAGGGGTGTTTTGGTGTACCCGTTGGGGCTCGAACCCAAACTCGACGGCGTCGGAGGCCGTAATGTTATCCAATTACACTACGAGTACGTGTTTATTTAGCGGAAAAATCGGCTTTTTGTGCTCTTTTTCAAAAAGCACTTATATTTTACTATTTTTTACTTCCTTTTTGCAAGCGATTATGCTATAATATTCTCAAATTGTTGAAAAAAGTTTTTAATTTTACGGAAAAAGGAAAGTTTTGCTATGTCGAAAACGGTCGTAATCGGTATGAGCGGCGGCGTGGACAGTTCGGTTGCCGCGTTACTCCTTAAACAACAGGGCTATAACGTTATCGGGCTCTTTATGCAAAATTGGGAAGAAACGGACGAAAACGGTTGCTGTACCGCCGAGGACGACTTTGCCGACGTTCGCCGCGTGTCCGCCGTGCTCGATATTCCCTATTACACCGTCAACTTCTCCAAAGAGTATATGGAGCGGGTGTTTTCCTATTTCCTCGCCGAATACAAGGCGGGCAGAACCCCCAATCCCGACGTGCTTTGCAACCGCGAAATTAAGTTCGGTCCGTTTTTAGAGGAAGCGAAAAAGCTTGGAGCGGACTATATCGCGACGGGACACTATTGCAAAATCTCGCACGAAAACGGCGTACACCTCTTGCAAAAAGCGAAAGACCAAAACAAAGACCAAACGTATTTTCTCAATCAGCTTTCGCAAGCGCAGCTTCAAGACGTTCTTTTCCCCTTGCAAGATATGGAAAAACCGCAAATCCGTGCAATCGCAACCGAATATAACCTCGCTACGGCAAAGAAAAAGGACAGCACGGGCATTTGTTTTATCGGCGAACGCAATTTCAGAAAGTTCCTTTCCACCTATCTTCCCGCACAAAAAGGCAAGATTTTAGACCTTTCCGGCAAGCAGGTGGGCGAACACAGCGGGCTTATGTATTACACGCTTGGACAGCGCAAGGGCTTAGAGCTCGGCGGCATTAAGGGCGAAGCGGAGGGCGGCAGATGGTTCGTCGTAAGAAAAGAGCTTTCCACCAATACCCTTTACGTTTCGCACGGCGACGAAACGCCTTTATATTCGAAATCCTGCGAAGTTTCTTCCTTTAACTGGATACCGAAAAAGCCCGCCGAAAAATCGTTTGCGTGCAAAGCGAAGTTCCGCTATCGTCAACCCGACCAAGACGTGCTCGTAACCGTGCTCGATAATGAAAATCTTCATATCGAGTTCGCGGAAAAGCAACGCGCGGTTACCGAGGGGCAGTACGCCGTGTTATACGACGGAGAAAACTGTCTTGGCGGCGGCGTTATTGAAAGCGCGGAATATTGATTTCGCATAAAAATCCGCCAATATTACCAACCTAACCAAAACAAAACCGTTCACCTCGTACACGGTACTTAGATTTAAGGATATTTATGAACGTATTCACTTTTCAAAACCCCGCCTATTCTCTGTTGAGCTCCACCCGCCCGAACGCTTTCGAGCGGTTTTTAGGCGCGCTCAACGTGGAAGTGGACGAGCCTCCCCTCTTTGGTTGGTTTCATTGGTTTTGGATTGCGCTAACGCTCCTTGCCTGCGTATTCGTGTGTCTATACGCCAAAAACCTTTCAGCAAAACAGGTACGCGTTATCGTTGGAAGTATAGCCGTTCTCTTGCTCTTTTTGGAGGGGTATAAACAGCTCGACGCTTCGTATAATTTTTCGGAAGATACTTGGACGTATAATTGGGGGGCCTTCCCCTTTCAGTTTTGCTCTACGCCTATGTATATTATGGTGCTCGCCGCCGTGTGGAAAAAGGGCAAAGTGCAAAACGCGCTCTACGCTTTTTTGGCTACCTACGGCACGTTTGCGGGCGTACTCGTGCTCGCCTATCCGGGGAGCGTTTTTTGCTCCTACCTTTTCATTAACCTGCAAACGATGATACACCACTGCTTAATGATTGTTATCGGCGTGCTCCTTTTCGCCTGCGGAAGCGTCAAAATCGAGCATAAAGCCGTACTTTACGGTGCACCCGTTTTTACCGTGCTTTTATTGCTCGCCTACCTTATGAACACGCTATATGCTTCTTACGGCGATTTGTCGTACAATTTCAATATGTTCTATATCGCGGTCTATCCACACACCCACGCACCGCTCGCCTTTTTGGACGAGCTTATGCGCGCCGTTCCCTATTTCCTCGTGCCCACCTCGTATGCGCTCGGCTTTACGCTAGCAGGTTGGCTGATTACCGTAAGCGGTATGCTTATCGTCAAAACAAAAGCGTACGCGCTGCAAACTGTAAACGAAAAACGGGCAAAACTTGATAAACAAACGACCGAACAAGAAAACAACGCTTGTGCAAAATCAAGCGGAAAGGAGAGATTATGAAACGGGTTGCTATCGTTACGGGCGCGTCGAGCGGTATTGGAAAGGAGTTCTTCCTCTCCCTCACGCAAAAACAAGAAGAATTGGACGAGATTTGGGTAATCGCACGCAGCGAAGAACGGCTTAACGCCCTGCGCGAACTTACCCCTCTGCCGCTAAAAGTCATTCCGCTTGATTTGTCCTCCCCGCAAGCTACGGAGCTTTTAACGGGCGTATTTCAAACGGAAACACCGTCGGTCAAGTATTTGATTTGCGCGAGCGGTTTTGGGCATTTTGGCGCGGTAGAAAAGGACGATACCGCCGTTTTAGAGAATATGATTGACCTCAACTGCCGTTCTCTTGTCGCCTTGACGAAAATTGCTATTCCCTATCTGGACAAGAATGGTTTGATTATGCTCGTAGCCTCGATGGCGGCGTTCCAGCCTATTCCTTATATCGCCACCTACGGCGCAACGAAAGCGTTCGTGCTTTCGTACGGCAGAGCGCTCAACCAAGAGCTGAAAAAACAAGGCGCACGTTGCCTTTGCGTATGCCCGTTTTGGACGAAAACAGCGTTTTTCGAGCGAGCAACCGCTACGGGCGGGGACGGCGTCGTGAAAAAATATACCGTAATGTACGAACCCTCGCAAATCGTCAAACGGGCTTGGAAAGACGCAAAAAAGATACGCCGCGACGTTTCTATCTACGGTTTTATCGCGCGCGGACAAAGACGACTCGTAAAACTTATGCCCCACCGTTTGATTATGTGGATATGGCTTCGTCAACAGAAATTGAAATAAACCTATTTCCCCCTGCATATCACTATGCAGGGGGAGTTTTTATTCCTTATTCAGTATGCTTGACATACCACACCGTCATACCGAGCGAGCAAAGCGAATCGAGCGTATCTCTTACCGCACGTATTCACTTTTCACTCTTACTTATTACTTTTTGAGCTTAGCCGAAATGCCCCTTAGCCCGTATATCCCCAAAGAACGGGACGATTGGAATAATTCCAATTTCTATCCCAACCGCTCGATTTACTTTCCGCCTCGCAGTAAATCGTTAAACTGTCGCAACCATAGAACGCATACCCCTCAATCGTCGTCACACTATCGGGGATTGTAATACGTGTCAAGCTATCGCAAGAATAGAACGCAAATCTCCCAATCGCAGTTACGCTATCTGGGATTGTTATACTCGTCAAGCTATCACATCTATTGAACGCAGACCTTTCAATCGTAATTACTCTGTTACCGATTTCCACACTTGTCAAATTATAGCAATAAGAGAACGCCTCCTCTCCAATCGTCGTCACTCCGTTGCCGATTGTCACACTCGTCAAATTATAGCAATTATAAAACGCACTATCCCCAATCCCCGTCACATAATCGGGAATAACGATTTCTTTTATCGTATTATCTTTTACGCCCGTTATTACGCAAGTCGTCGCCGTAGAAGTAAAGTAAAAATCTTGCATTTCTTCTTCTTTCAGCCTCAGCGTCCATTTTGCCGAAATATTCGTATTGCCCGTAATCGGTTTTGTAAAATCGTAATCCCACCCGTTAAAAGTATAACCAAATCTCGTCGGGATTTTACTCGGCATACTTGCAAGACTTTCTTCTTGTACCATTTGTCTTTCTATCAGCGTGCCTTGCGTAATGAAGCATACCTCAAACATCGCAAGGCGGTATAACTCTACTTTATGTACCACGCAATCTTTATCCACCGTTTCAAATACGTAAAAGACGTTCTTCCCCACCTCAAGCGGAACAGTTTTCGTAAAAATGCTCGTCGTGCCATATTCGTCCGTGCTCACGAAAAAGTCGGCATCGCCGATAATTTCCACCTCTTCGCCAAAGGAAAACTCCGTCACGTCGTTGGAATATTTCCCTTTGTATACCTCGCCCTCTTTCTGCAAGGTTTTGAAAGCTACCGTGCTCTCTTCGTCTATTTCCTCACCACACGAAGCGAAAGCAAACGCGCTTGCCGTAAGACAAGCAAGACTAAGTAAACAGACCAACCATTTTTTCTTTTTCATAAAAAGACCTCCTAAAAAAGTTTGTAAAATAAAAGTGTCGCTCCGCAAAACGAAACGACACCTGTAAAAATGTTCCTTTCGCTTTGCTGCGACACAAATTAACAATATAAATGGTTAAAGCAAAACCGAATATTTAAGTTAACGCGAAATAGGCACACTTCTACCAATAGAAGTATACTCGGTTTTGCTAAGATTATTAATTTATGTCGCAACTATATTTTACCACCTTTTTCATTGGCTTGTCAACCGTTTCCCGCTAAATATTTTCAGCCGTATCGTGCGCCGCAACCTTATCTTCTGCCATAAAAAAATCGGCTACCAAGTAGCCGATTTCTTTTTAGGAGGTCGTTTTGTATTAGTTGAGTTTCTCGTTGTTTTGCGCTTCTGCATTTTCGGGGAACATAACGCTCGCAGGAATTACGGGGAGCACCCAAGGTTTAATGAATGCGTTTGCCGTCATCGAGCTAACCGCCGCGCGAAGATAAGGATATACGACTTCGGTCATATCCGCGACGAGGTCTTGCTTATCCAAATCGGACTCGATTTCTTCTGCCTCGAAAATACCGACAAGGCGAGCTTTTAAGTTAAAAGGCTTGGGCTCTTCTTCGGTGGACTCCACTTTCACTTCCATCGTCAAAAACCAAATCTTTTCATTTTCTTTCGGGTTGCGTACCGTGCGGGAAAATTGGGGCTTGATTTCAAACTTCGTGTCGGGTTCTGCTTTGATGCGGTTTACCGAATAGGAGAGCTCTTCTGCTACAATGTTTCTTAATGCGTATTTCATAAAATACCTCGATTGATTTATTTCTTTGCGTTTATTATACCACGCTTTCCCCACTTTTGTCAACGCCAAGCACGCTCTTTCGCCCTTTTTGCCTTCAAAAACCGAGATTATTTATATATACACGCTTTTTTGCGCGTATAAACAGCTTTTTCGCGTTTTTTCAAAATATCCCCTTTCCCTCGCAGCACCCTCTTTCACAATTTTGCATATACTGTTTTTAGAGCCTCTTAACACCCCGCCTTTTTTCTTGAAAACAGAGCCGCCCGTGCGCGCGCTCGCGCGCAAACAAAGGGCTCTTAACTTGATTTTCCAAGATTTGGCTCTGCCGATACGGGAAGAAAAGAGCCGCGATTTTACCGCGAAAAAATATTTTTTATTTTTTTTAATTTTTTTTGAAAAACCTATGAAAAACGCTTGCCTTTCTCTTTTAGATGTGGTATAGTATATAAGCTTTCGTCGGAAGTTTAGCTCAGCTGGGAGAGCATCTGCCTTACAAGCAGAGGGTCATAGGTTCGAACCCTATAACTTCCACCAATGAAAAACAGCGCCGATGCGCATGCGGGAATAGCTCAGTGGTAGAGCGTCACCTTGCCAAGGTGAATGTCGCGGGTTCGAATCTCGTTTCCCGCTCCAAAAATCGGCGTTGTTTTTCTTTTTTGTATTTGCCAGCGGAGCAGGCAGAGACGGCGCTATAGCCAAGTGGTAAGGCCAAGGTCTGCAAAACCTTTATCCCCCGGTTCAAATCCGGGTGGCGCCTCCAAAAAACTCTGCACTGTTTAGTGCAGAGTTTTTCTTTAAAAAATTCATACGCCGCTGTGGTGGAATAGGCAGACGCAAGGGACT
>JAZRBK010000194.1:0-6541 GCA_045635025.1 Candidatus Scatosoma sp. | reverse complement strand
TCGCAAACGGCGGACATCACGGCGTTTAAGGCGAATGTTGTTCCCGTTGGCGAAGATCAACTTCCGATGCTCGAACAAGCGCGCGAGATTGTAAGAAGCTTTAACGGACTTTACGGCGAGACGCTCGTCGAGCCGA
Organism: Candidatus Scatosoma sp.; assembly: GCA_045635025.1. Taxonomy (GTDB): domain Bacteria; phylum Bacillota; class Clostridia; order Christensenellales; family Borkfalkiaceae; genus Scatosoma. The sequence continues at coordinate 6,405 of JAZRBK010000194.1, read as the reverse complement.
ACGCGGTGCTCCCGCAAAATAAATCGTGCTTGCGTTTGCCTGGAACGGACGGTATGGCGAAGATGAGCAAATCGCTTGGGAACTGTATCTATTTATCCGATAGCGCGGACGAAATCAAGCGCAAGGTAATGGGTATGTATACCGACCCCAACCATATCAAAGTAACCGACCCGGGCGATACGAAAAACAATCCTACGTTCATTTATTTGGACGCGTTTTCGACGGAAGAACATTTCCAAAAATATCTGCCCGAATATGCCAATCTCGACGAATTAAAAGCGCATTACGAAAAGGGTGGCTTGGGCGATATGAAAGTGAAAAAACTTTTGAATGCCGTTATGCAGGAAACGTTAGAACCTATCCGCTTGCGTAGAGAGGAGTATGCAAAGGATATTCCCGCTGTTTGGGAAATGCTCAAAGCAGGAAGCGAAGCGGCGCGAGAAGTGGCGGCGCAGACACTTAGTGAAGTGAAGCGGGCGATGAGAATTAACTATTTTGAGTAAAATGCCCTTTTGCTTTGCCCTTTTGAAATACTTCGCAATTCGGCGTCAAACTTGCGTTTCCCCTTTCTCGTGTACGGATTAGTACACTCCCGCCCTAAAAGCCGCGTTTTCCTTGACTTGCTCGCATTTGAAAAGGGCGACGTACAGTATTCGATTTTGTTGGATGCAAGAAAGAGGAGAGAAGATTAAAAAGTATAAGAAAAAACCGACGCGAATTCGCGTCCGTTTTTAACGTCGTACTTAAATTAGTTGAGAAGGTCTTTGTAAGCCTTACCGAACTTCATAACGGGCTTCTTGCAAGCTGCGATTTGCACCTTTTCTTTCGTTTGAGGGTTGATACCCGTCTTAGCCGCTACGTTCTTAACTTCGAACGTACCGAAGCCAACAAGTTGCACTTTATCGCCCGCTTTAAGAGCTTCCGTAACAACGGATACGAATGCGTCGTATGCTACCGCTGCGTCCTTGTTCGAGAAACCTGCTTTCTCTGCCATTGCTTTAATCAATTCGCCTTTGTTCATAAGAGTTTGTCCCCTTTTAATAATATTCTCAAACCGTCGAGGTTTTAAGTATTTCTATTATACCGCAAAAGTCCTACTTTTGTCAAGTACCCAGCGAAAAAAATTGCGAAAAACCTTGAAAAATAAAGGTTTTTTTCCTTTTTTGGGGTATAAAACGCACGTTTTTTGGGGGTGGCTTGATTTTTTAAGTTTACAGAGGCGTGTTTCGGGGTTTGCTGCGCGTTTTAGCGCGGAATGAACCGTGGGTTAGGAGATATGCTTTCTCAATTTTCGCTGCGGTAAAAACCAAGCCCCAACACTTGCGAAACGTTTGCCATTACGGCGAAAGAATCGGGGTCAATCGTTTTGATAATGCGTTTGAGCGCAACGACTTGTCTGCGGCTGACGATACAAAAGAGCATCGTATGCGTTTCTTTCGTGTACATACCCGTTGCAGGTTGTGCGGTTACGCCGCGTCCGAGCTCTCGCATAAGCGCGTGTGCCATTTCGTCGGGTTTATCGGTGATAATACGGAACTCGATAGCCGAATGAAAACCGTTTGTCAAAGAATCGTTCGTCTTGCTCTCGATATACGCTTCAAACGCCGACGTCATCAAGGGTAATACGTTCAATGCGAGCGTTTTTTCCGCGTCGTAAAATACGAAGATAGAGGAGGAGATAATCGCGCAGTTGATAGCGAAAAGCAACCAAGCGAACGAGGAGATATGAAACTTGCGTTGCAAAATAACGGCAAGAATATCTGCTCCGCCCGTGCTTCCGCCGACCTTGAAAGCGAGCGCTACCGCTGCGCCGATGCAAAGACCGCTGGCAATCGCGGCGAAAATCTTTTCTCCGTTGCTTTCGAATACGATTTTGAAATCGGGGAAGGTATTTTCCAAGAGGATAAGCCAAAGCGTTTGCAAGACGATGTTACACGCCGAAAGGATAGCAAACTTCTTTTTTACGTAGAAAAATGCAATCAAAACGAGGGGGAGGTTCAACGAAAAGACGACGATACTTTGCGGAATATTGCCGTTTGTGGCTACGCTAAGCAAAATGGCAAGACCGCTGATACCGCCGATGGTGAACTCGTTCGGAGTGATGAGCGAAAACGCCGCAAAGGAAACAAGCAAAGAGGAAAGGAGGGTAAAGAGCGTGATTTTCGTCCAATATAAAACCTTTCCCTTGACGGTTGCTTCTTTTGCGTAAAGGCGTTCCTTTGTGATTTTTTCGGGTAACCCGTTTTCCGTAAGCGAACCGCTTACGTTTTGTTTTTCTTCCATATTATATATAATACCTTTAATACCTTATGCGTTTTACGATTGTATATAACTATTGCTTATTGATGGGTTGTTGATAGATTGTTGATTAAGGAAGAAAACTGCTCTTAAAAAACAATACTTACAGTCCGCTCACGACGACGGTGATTTTAGCGGAAACGTTTTCCATTAAGCGCACCTCTGCGGAAAACGAACCGACCGTTTTGACCGCGTCCATTTTAATTTTCTTCTTGTCCACGTCAAAGCCTGCTTCCAACAAAGCCGCTGCCACGTGTGAAGCGGTTACGCTGCCGAACGTTTTGCCGTTCTCGCCCGTTTTGATTTTAACAAAAACGCTTTGTCCTTCGAGTTTTGCCGCAAGTTCTTTCAGTGCTTTAATTTCTTCCGCTCTATGGAACTGAGCCGCTTCCTTTTGTTGTTGTGCTTGGTGTACGTTTGCCGCGGTAGCGGGAACTGCAAGCCCTTTTTTGAGAAGGAAGTTTCTGCCGTATCCGTCGGCTACTTCTACCAAATCGCCTTTTTTGCCCGTACCTTTTACGTCTGCTGTCAATAAGACTTTCATATTTTTACCTCACGTAAGATTTTTACAATACTATTTTAACTGATTTTTTTGAAAATGTCAATAATCTTTCGATAGTTTACACATACTCATAATACCTTTGAAGGAGGAAATATACTATGATGAACGAAAAAGGTATGGAAGTTAACACTTCAATCGGTTGCGGCGTAACGGAATGTAAGTATAACCGTTCGGGCGACTACTGCACTCTTCGCAAGATTCACGTGGGGAACACGTGCAATCAACAAGCGGATTGCTGCACCTGTTGCGATAGCTACGAAAAGAAATAATCTTCTTGTAGTTTAGCAAAAAAAGACCGTTCGTTTTTTCCGTTCGTTATCCGTTCGCGAAATAGCGGGCGGTTTTTTTTGTGATAGAGGGGTATTTTTTGTGAAAAAAGAACAAAATGCGGAAAGGAGCGGGTAAATTTTGTCAAATACTTGCAATTTCTAGGAAAGGGGCGTATAATAAAGAAAAAGCGTACTACGGCGTTAGCCACGGCGTTTTGGAGGATGAACGAAAATGGAAGAAAGGAAAGTGGAAGAGTGTACTGTAAAGGACAAGCTCGTTAGCTACTTAAAGGCAATGCCCAAACGCTTTTTTATCACGGCGTTTTCGGGAATGGCACAAGGTTTATTCGTAACCTTAATTGCAGGTACGATTTTATCGCAAATTGCAGGTTGGATTGGCGGAAATTACGTGGGCAGGGTGCTCGCGTGTGTTGCCAACGTGGCAAAGTTTTTGATGGGCGCAGGCATCGGCGTAGGAATCGCGCACGCCCTTGGAAAAAATAAACTGCTCGTATTTTCTGCGGCGGTAGCGGGTATGGTCGGCGCGTTTGCGGATAAATTAACTCCGTGGGCTCCGATTGCGCTTACCGCGGACGCAACGATGTTAGACGCCGTAGCGGCGTCCCTGCCCAAAGGCTTACCGGGGAATCCTATCGGCGCGTACGTGGTAACGATGCTCGTGGTTGAAATCGTAGGATTGTATGCAGGTAAGACGAAATTGGATATTTTGCTCGTACCACTTGGTACGCTTGTGCTTGGATTTGGCGGGGTGTTTGTTTCCTATCCTTTCATTTGGCTTATCAACGAGCTCGGCGTGCTTATCGCGGTAGCGACGGATATTACGCCGTTTATAATGGGTATCGTCATTTCCGTCGTTATGGGAGTTTTGTTGACAATGCCCACCTCTTCGGCGGCGATTTGGGTAGCGGTGGCAAACCCTGTTTTGAACGGATTTAAGGCGGGCACGGTAAGCGTTGAATCCTACGAGGCTATGCTTTTGGCGGGCGGAGCGGCGGTTGTCGGTTGCGCTTGCCATATGGTAGGCTTTGCCGTAGCGAGCTATCGCGAAAACAAGATAAGCGGGCTCGTTTCGCAGGGTATCGGCACGAGTATGTTGCAAATTCCCAATATTATGAAAAAGCCGATGATTATGCTCCCGATGATAATTTCCTCGGCAATCTTAGGTCCGCTTTCTACTTGCGTATTTTTTGTGAAATGCGGGGCAAGCGGCGGCGGTATGGGTACGAGCGGACTCGTCGGCGTGTTCGATGCGATAAATTATACGAGCGGTGCGCTCGGCTACGTAGGGATAGCGCTTTTGATGCTCGTGTTGCCAGCGGCTTTGAATCTTGTGATTTCCGAGTTTATGAGAAAGAAAGGCTGGATTAAGTACGGCGATATGAAATTGCCCGATTGAGATTGTAGTGGGGCACTTTACAAAAACATAAAAGAAAAGCGGTCTTGACAAAACTTGTCAAGACCGTAATTTTTTTTAGGGGAAATAAAGCCGTTATTTTTGCGGTTCGCTCGTTACGTGCATACCGAGCGATTTGAAGGTTTTCTCGTCCACGTGCGAAAGGATAACCGTTGAGTGGATTTCGCAGTTTTTCAGTTTATCGAGCTGTGAAAGCGCGTTTTTACAATGCGCGCAATTCACCGCGCAAATGGCGAGCGCCATTAAGATTTCGTCCGTATGGAGCAAAGGATTGACTGCGCCCATATGATTGACTTTGAGCCTTTGAATGGGTTCGATAATCGTCGGGGAGATGAGCTCTATATCGTCGTCGATATTTCCAAGTACCTTTAACGCGTTCAAAAGCGCGGCGGCGGACGGACCGAGCAGTTTGCCCGTTTTGCCCGTTACGATTCTTCCGTCGTTGAGTTCGATAGCGACGGCGGGTGCGCTTGTAAGTTCCGCCTTTTTCAACGCGGCTTCGACGGGTTTTCTGTCTGCGACGGAAATGCCTGACTTGCTCATTAAAAGTTCGATTTTCGCGACGACGTCTTTGCCGATACGCCCCTTTCGCGCGTCGCCGAGCGCTCCGTAATAACGGCGGATAATTTCGCTTTGGGAAGCGGCTTTGCAAGCCTCGTCGTCTACCACGCAAAAGCCCGCCATATTCACGCCCATATCGGTAGGGGATTTATAAGGGGAATACCCCAAAATCTTTTCGAGCATAGCCGCCACGACGGGGAAAATCTCTACGTCGCGGTTATAATTGACAGCGAGTTCTCCGTACGCTTCCAAGTGATAGGGGTCAATCATATTCACGTCTTTCAAATCGGCGGTAGCCGCCTCGTAAGCGAGATTGACGGGGTGCGAGAGGGGCAAGTTCCAAACGGGGAACGTTTCAAACTTCGCGTAACCCGCTTTTACGCCGCGCAGGTTTTCGTGGTAGAGCTGGGAAAGACAGGTCGCCATTTTCCCGCTCCCAGGGCCGGGTGCGGTAACGATGACGAGCCTGCGGCTGGTAGGTACGTACTCGTTCTTGCCGTAGCCCTCTTCGCTAACGATTTTCTGCACGTCGGAGGGATAACCCTCGATAGGGTAATGCTTATATACACGGATATCGAGGTTCTCTAAACGTTTAATGAACGCATCTACGGCAGGTTGCGGGGAGTACATCGTCATTACGACACTGCCCACGTATAAGCCTTGATTTTTGAATACTTCGATAAGGCGCAAAACGTCGGCGTCGTAGGTAATGCCGAGGTCGCTCCTGTACTTGTTTTTGATAATGTCGTTTGCGCTGATAACGACGAGGATTTCGGCTACGTCTTTGAGTTTTAACAGCATTTTAATCTTACTGTCGGGTTCGAACCCAGGGAGCACGCGGGAGGCGTGATAATCGTCGAAGAGTTTTCCGCCGAATTCAAGATAGAGCTTGTCCCCGAACGATTGAATACGTTCCTGTATCTTTTCCGATTGCAGGGAGAGGTATTTTTTATTATCAAAGCCGATTGTATTCATAAGAGCTCCTTTTTAGCTGCCTTTCGTGTACGCGCGAACGTATATAACTATATTGTAGCAAAAAAACGCTCGCTTGTCAAATGTGTGAACGCGAAAAATCCTGCCCCGCATAGTTTATTTTAGTTTCTTGTGCCGTAACGCTTGGCAGGCGAACGCCGTCGAGCGGCAAAACGTGGAAATGGCGCGTGGAAATGGCGCAAGGAAGTGTGAAATCGAGCGCTCCTTTCGTGAAAATAATCTGCTCGGATGGGGAAGTGGCTTTATAAGTAAAGTTAAAAAATAGCATTTGGGAAGGGCTTGTACCA
>JAZRBK010000193.1:0-1109 GCA_045635025.1 Candidatus Scatosoma sp. | reverse complement strand
GTTCCTTGGATTCCTTTACCGCCGAATCGGGCAGCCCGACCATCTCGTAAGACGGCAAGCCTTTGGAAATATCCGCTTCTACCGTTACGCATACCCCTTCTAAGCCCGAAAGCGCATAGCTTTGTACCTTTGCTAACATTTTTTTCTTACCTTCTTTTAAGAATGAAAAACGGAAAATCCGCAAGCGTGGTTGCGGATTGCTTTTGGTTTATCTAAAATAGCCGTTGTTTAAAAAGCTCATCCACCCGAATACCGGCGCATAGCTTTCCGAAATCAAAACGCCGTACGTAGCGGGTACGCAAAGCGCAAAGCAAACCGCGCATACGCCGATTACCGCCCACTGCGCCGTTTCTATCAGCACTTTTTTGGCTACGGACATTCCGTCCGTTTCGGGGATAAGCGTTGCCGCAAGGGGCAAGAACGCCGTATACAGCACTTGGAACAAAAGGGAATATACGGGCGTAACGTAAAGCTTTACGCACCCGCCCAGCATCGCTGCCGCAAGTCCGCAAACAAGCAGGAAATACGTTCTGCGCAAGCGCAGGGCTTTTTTATCCTGATTACCCTTAGCAATATCGAACGCAACCTTTACGGTAACCCCCAACACCGCCGCCAAGGACAGTACGCTGAGCGCAAGGTTAGGGAGTGCGCTCCAAGTAAGATATTCGCCTGCGCCAAGCACGTTTACGCCCGTGTAAAGGGTCGTCGCCTTTACGGGCAAGAACCAAGCCCAAACGCTGCTTTGGTTGGCTTCGCCAAAGGGTACTGCCGCGCCGCTGCGCAACGAACCGAACAGTCCGTTCCATACGTTGGAAAACAGTCCCGCGTCCTTATTCCCGTTGGCGCGAACCGCCGCGGGATAACAAAGCACCGCCGCAACCAAGATAAGCGCGAAGGTAGCAATTACGAAGGACAACGCCGCAAAGCCTAAGCTTATGCGTTGTTTTTCCGCATACTTAACTTGAACGGCACGCGCCGCTTTGTTTACCGTAACCGTTTCCCCGTTTTCTTTGGTGATTTGTTCTTCCTTGCCTTCCGTCTTTTTAAGCTCGATTTCATACGCGCGTTTTTGTCTACGCATACCGAACCCAAACAGGACGAGGATTGCC
>JAZRBK010000192.1:0-5898 GCA_045635025.1 Candidatus Scatosoma sp. | reverse complement strand
CTGTGGCAAATGCGGGTCAGGAGATTTTGCAGGAGTGCATGGATAAGATTTTCAATAAATTCTATCAGAGTGACAGCTCACACAAAGCAGACGGCAACGGTCTCGGTCTGCCGCTGACAAAAAACATTTTAAGCCTGTGCGGCGGCGAAATTGAGGTTGAGGGAAGTTCCACGGAAAATATTGCGGCACTTTTACATAAATTGCGTGAAAACGGTTGCAAAATACATACAAAAAATGATAAAATAATATTGTGGAGCGACGGACGGTTAAAATCGGTTAATTTGGTTGAAACGATGCCGTTTCCTGGCTTTCCTACGGATATGCAGGCGCAATATGCCGCTTTGAGTACGACGGCGCGGGGTACGACGCTCGTCGTGGAAAATCTCTTTGAAACGCGCTATAAATACGCGGGAGAACTCAAACGTATGGGCGCGGATATTACCGTGCGCGACCGTACGGCGGTTATTCGCGGCGTGGAAAGACTGCACGGCGCAACCGTAACCGCAGGGGATTTGCGCGGCGGAGCCGCACTCGTGCTCGCGGCGCTCAAAGCAGAGGGGCAGAGCTCTGTTCTCGACCTTTCGCATATCGACAGAGGGTATGCGGAAATGGAATACAAACTCAAAAAATTAGGTGCGAAAATCCGTCGCGTACACGTGTAAAACCGTGCGCGTATAGGGCGTTGCCCACAAGAATAACGGCGCTTGTAAGAAAGGCGTTGCCGACAGGGAAAGCGGTACTTGTAAGAATGGTATTGCTTGCGGGAAATAGCGGCGCGTGCGAACGAGGCGGATAAAAAATGCAAACAATAGACAAACTGCAAAAGAGGAAAAAGATGAAAAGGAAAACGGTATGGACGATAGTATTGACGGCGCTCGTATTTTTATCGGGAGCGTTTCTCGGCGTGTCCAACGTCTACCGCATTGACGAGGTTTGCGTAGAAGCTTCGCTCGTGTCGGAGGCGGCGCAAGCGGAAGTGGACGGTTTACAAGCCCGTTTGCAGTCGTTATACGAAAGTGAGAGCGCGTTTACGATTGAACGCGAACCCGCCGAAGACGTTTTGCGGGATTTTCCGTATTTTAGAATTACGAGCTTTGAAAAAGACTATCCCAACCGTATCGTCGTAGGGATTGCCGAGGACGAAGAGGTATACGCCGTGGCGGCGAACGAGGAAAACGGCTCGTATTATATCCTCAACGGCGAGGGAACGGTGCTCGGCTTGCGGGAGGGGTATAAAAACCGCGCGGACGGGTATGACAACGTACGGATAGACGGCTTGAAAGTAACGGGCGAAAAGGGGAAAGTTCTGCTTGGCGACGAGGTGGTTAGCGTACTGTTTCCGCTCTGCCAAGACGTGTCCTCGTATCTTAACGGAATCCGTAGAAATATAACTGAAATCGAAGTGTTCCGACCTGCTTCCGACGAGGCGGAAACGGCGTTTATTTTCAAAACCGTCGAGGGGGTCAAACTGTACGTTTCCAATCCTTCGTCGCTTGGAAAAGAGAAGATAGAAATCGCGCTCAACGCGTACACGGGTCTGTCGCCTGAGCAAAAACTTACGGGAATGGTCGTGGTTTTAGACGGCGCGGAAGGGATACTTTCGCAATATTTCCAAGAAGAATGGAGCAAAAGCAAATAAAAAGAAAAAAATACTGTTAAAAACACGCTTTCGGGCGTGTTTTTTCTGCGTTTTTTCTATGTTTTTTTTTCTCATACCATTGACATTTACTTGGAAATAGTGTATAATAAATAATAAGATTTATCGCGTGCGGTTTTAAGACGGGTTGAAGATAAGTTTTTACTCTACGAGGGAATTACGGAGCGGAAGAAGATATGAGAAACGAAAGCGTTGCGGTTTTAGACGTTCGGTCGTACGAATTGACTTTTTTTCTCGGTTCGAAAGGAGTCAACGATACGTTCGTTTTTTGCGGTAACCATACGGAAAAATACGAGGGCTGTTCGACGGCGGGCTTTTTTGATAAAGAAGCGTTCCGTCGCGCGGTTGTAGCCGCCGTTACTTCCGTCCGTCAAAATTACGAGGGGGTTATCGGGGAGATTTACGTGGGTGTTCCCGCCCCGTTCGTTTCCGTCCGTACGAAAGGACATACACTCTCGTTTCCGTCGAAGCGGAAAGTTACCTCGCAGGATATCGAGGCGTTATACGACAGCGGCTTAAACGAATTGCTCGCCGAGGGGAAATGTATCCGCCGTTCGGATATGTATTTCACACTCGGGGATAACCGTAAGTACATAGACGGCAAGGATTTATACGGAGTGCCGACCACGCTATTGAAAGGCGCGCTGTGTTATTATTTCCTTTCCGAAGAGTTTTTGGAATTGACGTCTGCCGTGTTAAGCGATTTGGGGTTTGAAAACGTGAAGTTTTTGCCCTCGTCGCTCGCACAGTCGCTATACCTTTTGCCTGCAAAGCGCAGAGAGGGTTACGCGTTTTTGTTAGACGTCGGATTTTTGACGTCTTCCGTTTCCGTCGTATACGGTAACGGTATCGTCCACGAAGAATCGTTTGATTGCGGCTTGGGCACGATTTTGGTTTCGCTTATGGAAAATCTCGGAGTGGATTACGCGCTCGCAGAAGAGATTTTATCTACCGCAAACGTGTCGGGCGGTAGCGTGCATAGCGGTTTGACTTGGACAAGCGAACATAGGGAAGAAACGTTTCCCGTGAAACAAATTAACGAAGTTATCAAATGCGGATTGGACGTGCTTTGCGAAAACGTAGAAAACTTCTTCACAAAGTACTACCGCGAGAAAAATACGGCGGTGTTTGCCGTCAATCCTATCAGTATTACGGGGGAGGGTATCGTCGGCGTAGCGGGCGCGGCGGAACATATTTCCCGTCGGCTCAACCGTATGACGGAGATAGCCGCTCCCGATTTACCTTATTACGATAAACCCACCTTTTCATCGCGTATAGCGCTGTTGGATATGGCGTTTGGCGATAGACAAAAGAGGACTTGGCTGCAAAAACTGTTCAACAAAAACGGAGGAAAAAAGAAATGATGGACAACTACGAAAACGAAAACTACGGCGAATACGGTTCTACTGTAAATAGCGAAGCGTTTTTGGGAGATACGGGCTCGAACAATCTTTCGGGGGTAGCGAAAATCAAAGTAATCGGTGTCGGCGGCGCGGGCAATAATGCGGTGGACAGACTCATCGAGTCGGGTTTGCAGAGTGCGGACTATATCGTTGTCAATACGGACAATCAAGCGTTGGCGCGTTCGAAATCGAATAAGCGTATTCAAATCGGCGTAAAGCTTACCAAAGGGCTTGGCGCGGGTGCAGACCCTACGGTGGGGAAAGCGGCGGCGGAAGAAAATAAAGAGGAAATCCGCGAAGCGTTAAAAGATACCGACCTTCTGTTTATTACCGCGGGTATGGGCGGCGGTACGGGTACGGGTGCAGCGCCCGTGATTGCGCGGATTGCTAAGGAAATGAAGATTTTAACCGTAGCGGTGGTTACGCTTCCGTTCACGTTCGAGGCGAAACGCAGAATGGACAACGCGCTTGCGGGGATTGAGGAGTTGAAAAAGTCCGTCGATTCCATTATTACCATTCCCAACGATAAAATCCGTCAAGTCGTGCCGAAAGGAACGTCTTTCTCCGAATCGTTGAAAGTAGCGGACGAGGTGCTTCGTCAAGGTATTCGCGGTATAGCGGAACTCATCGTAAAGCCTTCCCTTATCAATTTGGATTTTGCGGACGTAAAAACGACGCTCAAAGGACGCGGACTCGCGCATATGGGTATTGGCGTTGCAAAGGGCGAAAAACGTATTTCCGATGCGGTGCGCTGCGCCGTTTGCAGCCCTTTGCTCAACACGACGATTGAGGGGGCGAGCTCGGTTATTTTGAACATTATCGGCGGCAAGGATTTATCTTTGGACGAAGTTGTAATGGCGGCAGATTTGGTGAAAGGAATTATCGATTATTCCGCAAACGTAATATTCGGTGCTTGTATCGACGAAAGTATGGCGGACGAGGTGGAAGTCGTGATTATCGCGACGGGCTTTAACCATTCGCAAAACGGTATCAGCGAACAGGCGCAAGAAGCGGCTTTCCGTCAAGCGGGCTTGCTTTCGCAAAGATTGGACGGGGTATATAACGATAAGACGGCGTTCGGACAAGAGTACGTACCGCAAACGCCCGCTCCTATGCCTGCTCCCGCACCTTTCTACGCGGAACAAACGCCGTACGCGCAACCTATTTCTACGTACCCGCAGCCTACCCAAAGTACACCCGTCTATGCGCAACCGATTTCTGTTCCGCAGGCAACGCCTGCGCCCGTGCAGAACGGAGCGTTCGAACCCGACGACCCCATTCCCGATTTGAACGAGGAAAAGGAAAAAACGGACAGAAAACACCGTCCCCGTTTCGTGGATTTCTTTATGAAAAAGAACTCGGAAGATAAATAAACGGATAGGATATAAGTAAGATTTTATAGATTTTAACAATGATTTTTCAGAGAAAAAACGGCGTGTTTCGCGCCGTTTTTTTGCTTAGGAAACTTGACAAAAAGGAATATTTTTCAACGTCGAGCATAGACATATAGTATGCAGTTAAAAGGTTTAGAAAAGGTCAAAAGGATATACTTTATCGGAATTGGCGGGGTGAGTATGAGCGCGCTCGCCAAGTTTTTCTCTACGTGCGGTTATCAAGTAAGCGGCAGCGACGCTACGCGGGGGGAGGAAACGGAAAATCTTGCGTTTTACGGCGTGAAAGTGTTTATCGGCGCGGAGCGGGAACGGGTGGAACTTTTACAAAGCGACCTTGTTGTATACACCGATGCAATTCCCGCTACGCATAGCGAGCTTGTCCGTGCGCGGGAGCTTGAAAAACACGGCAAACGGCTGCTAACCCGACCTGAGCTTCTTTCGCTCGTATGCGGGGGATTTGAACACAGTATCGCGATAGCGGGTAGCCACGGAAAAACGACCTGCACGTCTATTTGCGCGCACGTACTCAAAGCGACGGGCGTACCTTTTACTGCGCATATAGGCGGCGAGGACGCGGATTACGGCAATTTTTACACGACGGGGCGGGAGTATTTCTTGACGGAAGCTTGCGAATACAAGCGGAATATTTTACGCCTTACCCCCGAATCTGCCGTGCTTTTGAATATCGATTTGGACCATATGGAATGTTACGACGGGGAACAAGATTTAATCGACTGTTTCACGCGCTATTGCCAAGCGGCAAAGACGGCATTCGTGTGCGCAGACGATAGCCGTTGCGCCTCGCTTGGGGAGTTTTCCACGTTCGGGATTTTTAACCCGCTATCCGATTATCGGGCGGTGGATTTGCGCGCGAACGGAGAACGGTACGCCTTTACCGTCGAGGAATACGGAAAACCGCTTTGCCGTATCCGTTTGAACGCGATTGGCAAATGCAACGTATACAACGCCTTAGCGGCGTTTGCGGTAATGCGTTCTTACGGGTTTGACGAGCGAGAAATTAAAAAGGGTATAGAGGATTTTAGAGCGGTAAAACGCCGTTTCGAACGGATAGGGAGTTTTCGCGGAGCGAGTTTTATTTGTGATTACGCCCACCACCCGCGCGAGATAGCGGCGACGGTTGCGACGGCGGAGGGGGTATGCAAGGGAACGCTTTACGTCATCTTTCAACCGCACACCTATTCGAGAACCCGTCTGCTTATGCAAGCGTTCGTGGAAACGCTGAGAAAAACCCCGAATTTGATGCTATACAAGACCTTTCCCGCTCGGGAAAAATACGACGGCGCGGGTAGCGCCGAAACGTTGGCGCAAAACGTAGGAAACTGTCTATACGCGGAGAACGTATACGCATTGAAAACGTGGTTAAAAACGACGGTGCGCGAGGGGGATACCGTGCTCTTTTTGGGGGCGGGAGACGTGTATTATG
>JAZRBK010000191.1:0-1969 GCA_045635025.1 Candidatus Scatosoma sp. | reverse complement strand
CATTTCCATTAACCTCCTATGAAAAGAATGAGAGCGCCCGTTTTTTTCCGTGCAAGAAGTGCACGAGAAACGAGCGCTCTTTTTTTCTACACGCCCATTATAAAGCGGCGAAGATTTTACGCTTCGGTGATACCCGAGAGCATACCTTGTCCGTTAGGACGTTCGCACATCAACTCGGCGTATTTCACGAGCGTAGCCGTATACACGGGTTTACCGGGGATTTGTTTCAAGATTTTGCCGTCCTCGCCTTCGAGCCACTTCCAATCGCAGAGCTGATGGATTTTGAAGTCGTCTGTATTGAGCAAATACATCGTTCCTTGGGGGCAGAATCTATCGGCTACGACGGGGATACCGTTATAGCTCAACGCCTTAAAGCCGCCCTCGAACTCCATCGTCGGAAGCACGACGGTAGACTTTCTGTAATACTCCGCGAGCGCGCGTTTTACGCCCCAAGAGCAAACGATGAAATTAACCTTACTACCAGAGTTTTCCTCGATAGCGTCGATGGCCGTTTGGATAACGTTTTCAGAGATTTCGCCGACCTCTTCCTTTTTATAAGGTTTCATAATCGGAGAAGCGTTTCTGTCTACGCCGTAGAGCGTTCCGTCGCCGAAAATCGCCTGTAAACCGGTAATTTCGTAATCCTTACAGCCGCCCAAATAGCATCTTGCGCCGAGAGGAATAGCGTCCTCGATATCAGGGCCTTGCACTTCGACCAAGCGATTCGCTCTGTCTACGGAGAGCACCTTATAACCGCAAGCCGCGGGGATAAGCGTGCCGTCATAATCACCGAAGTCGAGCAACATACCCTCGAAAATACCCTTTACCGAGGAAGCGACGAAAGTCGTAGGCGAGGGGGTACTTTCCGCGCGGCAAATTTCCGCCGTACCGTCGCCGTACAACATTCTGCCGAAGTTAAAAGAGGCGCTTTTTACAAGCGATTGCATTTCGTCGTTCAAAAGGTTAACGAACGCACCCTCGTTATTCGCCGAAGCGCGGAGCGCCTTATCGGAGATTTCAATCGTGCCGTAGAGGTTTTTTAAGGTAGAGGTAAACAGAACGCGGTTATTTCCGCGAGCGGCGGGTAAGTTACCCGTTTCGCTGCCCGCGCCGATACCGCCGTTCACGCCGTATTTCACGAGTTTTTTAACGTCTTTGCCCACGACGTCCGCCGTCGAGCGTTGGATTTTTGCAAGCAAGGGATTTGCCTTCAAATCGAGGGCCTCCGTTACCGCGTCGAGATAAAAAGATTTCAATGCGTTATCCGCAGTTTCCACAGTAATCATAATGTTTCATTCTCCTTGTTTTTATTGGTTTTTTTGGATTTTTATACGTTTTTCGGAAAAGATTTTCCGCTCAGGATTGGAGCTTTCTCCCTTCCCTAAACAATCGCAGAGCCATACTTCCGGCCTCGTCGAATGTCTTAGCTTTCAAGGGTGGCGCGGCGAACGCGCCCACACCCCCTTTCATCAGCGGTGCGCCCGTTTTTTGCAGGGAAGAGAGATACTCCCCGATAATTTTCAAACGCACCTGTTCGTTGTCGCACACCCTTTTATACAGTTCCTCTTCCCCGTCGAACGCACTTTCACGGCTATTTGCAACGCACGTAGCGCTTTGCTCTTTGGACGGCACTTCCGTTTTTACCGTTTCCGTTTCAAGAGTTTCCGTTATCTTGGGTGTAACGACGTCTTTTTCGGCGGTTTGAAGCACTTTCCCCTCTTCTTCCGCCCCCGTAACGGGCGTCTCCTCGCGGTTTTCTATTTCCGCCACGAACCGGTCGAACGCCATTTGTTCCTCTTTGCGTTCCCGCGCGCCGTTTTTGAGTTTTTCCACCCCCGACGCACTTTTTCCATTTTCCGTTTCGCTTGTCTTAGCGACGTTTTCCGTTTTGCGTTCCAGCTCTTTCAAGCGTTGACTACGCCTTGTAAACTCCGCTTGCAGCGCGCTGTACGCCTTTGCAAGGGCGTCC
>JAZRBK010000190.1:0-6032 GCA_045635025.1 Candidatus Scatosoma sp. | reverse complement strand
GTAATCACAGGTAGGCACAGCACCAATCGTAAGTACCGCTTCGGGAAGAACGTATTGGTCGAGGTCGATATCCGCAACCGTGAACGCCGTTGCAACGGGAGGATGTGCGTGTACGACCGCCGTTACGTCGGGGCGTTCGCGATACACTCTCATATGCATTTTGATTTCCGAAGAGGGGTTGAGTTTACCCTCCAATTTCTTACCGTCTTTGTCTACCTTGATAATCATATCAGGGGTCAAGGAAGCCTTAGACACGCCCGTAGGGGTGCAGTAGTATTCGTTTTCGCTTACCTTAACGGAAATATTTCCGTCGTTTGCCGCTACGAAGCCTTTTTGCCAGAGTTTGAGCCCTACTTCGCAAATTTCCTTCTTAATTTCAAAAGGTGATTTCATAAGTTTTTCTCCTTTCCTTTTATATTATTTTTATTTTTTATTTTGTCAAGTTTTGTGTGTCGAGCGCTATCATATACTCTTCGTTGGTGGGGATAACGTACGTCTTTACCCTTGCGCCCTTTTTCGTAACGTCCGCTATCTCGCCGCGAGGACAGGTGTTGTTCACTTCTTCGTCTATCTCAATGCCCAAAAACGCCATATCCTTACAAATCCGTTCACGGAGCTCTCTGTCGTTTTCACCGATACCCGCCGTAAATACGAGCGCGTCTACGCCGTTCATTTCCGCGATATACGAGCCGATAATCTTCTTTGCGCTATGTACCAAAATATCGAGCGCAAGTTTCGCCCTTGCATTCCCCGATTTTGCCGCTTCGTCGATATCTCTGCAATCGCTCGATATTCCCGAAACGCCGTACAAGCCCGATTGATTGTTCAAAAGCTTATCCGCTTCTTCGCTCGTCAAGTTCTCTTTACGCATTACGTACGTGATTACCGTGGGGTCGATTGCGCCGCTGCGCGTTCCCATAGGCACGCCGTCTTGGGGCGTAAAGCCCATCGACGTATCCACCGCTTTGCCGTTTGCCGTAGCCGTTATCGACGAACCGTTGCCAAGATGGCAAGTAATGATTTTCGCATCTTTCTTGCCCAGCATTTCCGCCGCCTTACCCGCTACGTATCTGTGGCTCGTACCGTGGAAACCGTACTTTCTGATTTTGTACTTTTCATACAGTTCGTAGGGAATGGGATAGATATACGCCTTTTCCGCTACGTCTGCGTAATAGGAAGTATCGAACACGCCTACGTGATTGACGTTCGGCATAACCTCTTTGCAAGCCTTAAAACCACTGATAGCGGGAGGACCGTGCAAGGGATTGAGTTCTACGATACTTTCAAGATACTTAATCTCCTCTTCGCCGAGCACGGAGGATTTTTTCAATTTTTCCCCGCCGTGTGCAAATCTGTGTCCGACGGCAGCTATCTCGTCCACGCCCTTAATTACGCCGAGTTCTTTATCCGTCAACAAATTAAGTACGCACGCAATCGCCGCACGGTGGTCGGGAAAGTTTACGTCCGCTTTGTAATCCGCTTTCTCAGGGCATTTGTGCGTTACCTTGCCATCGATACCGATACGTTCGCAATTTCCTTTCGCGAGCACGCTCCCCGCCGTCATATCAAAAAGCTGATATTTGAGCGACGAACTGCCTGCGTTTACAACCAATATCTTCATTGTTTACCCTCTTTTTGCGATGACTTCTTTTTCGAACTTTTCAATTTCATCCCACCAATCTTCTTTTAAGCCTTGACGGGCGAGATATTCTTCCCAAACGTCCACGAACGGCAAGTATTTCACTCTTTCGTGCATATACAGTACTTTCGTGAAGTTGCCCTCGTCTTGCAATTTCTTCATTTCTGCGTACGGCTGCAAAATCGCGCAAAGCAACGCCTTTTGCATAGAACGAACACCCGTTACCCAAGCGCAAAGACGATTGATGGAAGCATCGAAATAATCGAGCGCAACGATTACCTTATCGTCCGCGTCGTTACGGATAATTTCCTTGGAAAGTTCTTTGAGCTCGTCGTCCACCACGACTACGTGGTCACTATCCCAACGCACGGGACGGGACACGTGGAGTTGTACTTTATCATAGAACGCAAGCATCGAAGGGATTTTATCGGAAACGACTTCGGTGGGATGATAATGCCCCGTATCCAAAAGACAGCAAATCCCGCGCGTAGCCGCATAGTTTTGATAGAACTCGTTGCTCCCTACCGTGTAGCTTTCTACGCCGATACCGAACACCTTGCTCTCCACCGCGGGAACAACCCATTCCTTATCGTACCCTTCCAAAATCTCGTCGAGCGATTTCTTCAAGCGAAGTCTGGGAGAAAGTCTGTCTGCGGGAATATCTTTCGTCCCGTCGGGAACCCAAAGATTGATACAGCAAGGACTGCCCATAGCCTTACCGATTTCTGCGGCAATCTTCATACAAGCTCTGCCGTGTCTTACCCAAAACGCTCTCACGTTTTCGTCGGGCGAGGACAGGGACAAACCATCTTTCATCATCGGGTGCGAGAACCAAGTCGGGTTGAAATCTACCCCTTCGAGCCCGTTTTCTTTCGCCCATTTTACCCAAGGCTCGAAATACTTGTACGTATATTCGTCGCGGTCTACCTTGCCCTTATCTTCGCCAAGGAGCGCGTAGCACGCGTGTACGTTGACGCGCTTTTTGCCGGGCATTAACTTGAACGCCGTCGTCAAATCCGCGAACAGTTCTTCGGGGGTTCTTGCTCTACCGGGGTAGTTGCCCGTCGTCTGAATCCCGCCCGTAAGCGAATCGCTTCCGTCGAACCCCATAACGTCGTCCCCTTGCCAACAATGTACGCTGACGGAGAGCTTGGAAAGTCTTTCCATTGCCGCTTCCGTATCAATGCCGAATCCTGCATAAATCTTTTTAGCTTCTTCGTATCTGGACATAAAAAACTCCTTATATCTTATATTACATTATTTATTATTGATTTTTTGTTTAACTTGCTTAGCCGCTAACGCCCGTTTTTCCGTTCGTCATCCGCCAAGTTCGCGCTAACGCTTAAAGCTGGGCAATATCAAACGAACGAGCGATGATTTCTCTGCCCTCGGCAACGTTTTGAATATCGCCGCCGCCGACCATTTGCATCATCAAGTTGCCAATCGCCGTTCCTTCCGTCGGACCCGTGATAATTTGCTTGCCCGTATAGCTTGCCGTCAGTTCGTTGAGGAGCATATTCTTACTCCCGCCGCCGATGATATTGAGCGTATCGTATTTCTCGCCCGTTACCTCTTCAAGCGCCTTTAAGGATACGTCGTAATATCTTGCAAGATTGTTATAAATGACGTACGCCATTTCCCCAACCGACAATACTTTCCCAACCGCCGCATTGATTTCCGCCGTCATATTTTCGGGAGCGAGGAAACGTTGGTCGTTGACGTTGATTTGGTAGTCTACGGGGTTAGCTCTCGCCATATCCGCAAGCTCGGCAAAGCTGTACTTATCCCCAAGCTCGTGGCGGACTTGCTGTATCATCCAAAGCCCCATAATATTGATTTGCAAACGGTATTGCCCCTTGACGCTCCCCTCGTTGGAATAGCCCGTCTTTCTTACGCCCTCGCTCGTGTGCGCGAACGGTTGTTCTACGCCGAGAAGCGACCAAGTACCGCTCGAAATATACGGCGTGTTTCCTTTGAGCGGAGCCGCTAACACCGCGCTTGCCGTATCGTGCGTAGCAGGAAGAATGACTTTCGCCTTATACCCAACCTTTTGCGCTATCTCGTCCGTGAACTCGCCTACAAGCGTACCAGGTTGCGCGAGCTCGCCGAAGAGTTCCTTTTTATACCCAAGCGTTTCTAAAATCTGCTCGTCCCAAGTATGCGTGGTAGCGTTGACCATACCCGTCGTCGTCGCGTTGGTGTATTCCTGCTTTTTCACGCCCGTCAAGCGGAAGTGGAAATAGTCGGGAAGCATCAACATCGCTTTCGCCTTATCCATACGCCCCGTCCACTTATCGTGCAAGAGCTGATATACGGTATTAAACGTCGCGAACGCTATCCCCGTCTTTGCAAACAGCTCGCTTTGCGGTATTTCGTTATGTACAGCGGGAATCGTTTCGTCCGTACGCGTATCGCGGTAACAGTACACGCCTCCGATAGCCTCGTCGTTTTCGTCTAAGAGCGCGTAATCAACGCCCCAAGTATCCACGGCCACCGAGTAGGGAATCTTCCCAATTTCTTTCGCTTTTTTCAAGCCGTTTACGATTTCTTCAAATAATCTGTCGGGTTCCCAAACGAGATGTTCTTTCCCGTCGAACGCGATTTTCGTTTTCGGTCCGTTTTGGAAACGGTAAATCTCCTCCGTATACATTTTTCCGTCTTTGAGATACGCCAAAATATGTCTGCCCGAAGAAGCTCCGATGTCGATAGCAAGATAGTATTTCACGTCGAATTACCCCTATTTTCAGTCTTGTATACATTATAACATATTTTAATTTTTTTGTCTATATATGTTCGAAAGATTGACAAAAAAAAATATATGTGCTACAATATGAACACAAATGAACAAAAACGAACATAAAACGCGCAAAAACGGAGGAAAAGTCTTATGGCGTTAACCGAACGGCAAAACGAGATACTCAAATATTTGAAAGAAGAAAAAAAAGCGGAGGTAACCGCGCTAGCAAAACGCCTGTACGTAAGCGAAGCGACCATTCGGCGCGACCTTATACAAATGCAAACGATGGGGCTTATCGAGCGTAGCCACGGCGGGGCAATCTTACCTGAAAACGCGGAGGAAATCTCTATGTTCTTCCGTATGGAAAGGAACGCAAACGAAAAGGAACGGGCAGCAACGAAAGCCATTCCCCACCTCCCTTATTTCCGCTCGGTTTTTTTGGATAGCTCGTCTACCGTTTTGGCGTTAGCCGAAAGAATAGAGCTCAAACACAAGACAGTAGCGACAAACTCTCTGCCCACCGCGTTGCAGCTTTCGAAAATCCCGAATATAAACCTCATTTTGCTCGGCGGAAGCGTGCAATTTAACACCAATTCCACCTGCGGGAGCTGGACGGCGCGGCAACTGCAAGATTTTTCGTTCGATTTGATGATTTCTTCCTGCAAAGCCGTCGAAAACGGCGCGGCATTTGAAAGCTCGCTCGACCAAAAAGAAATCAAACGCGCCGCCTTTGAACGTTGCAGAAGTCACGTGCTCGTCGTCGACCATACCAAGTTTAGCGCGCACAGTACCTATAAACTTAACGACCTTAAAGAATACGACTTCGTCGCTACCGACACACAACCGCCCGAGAAACTTTTGGACGGTTCTGTAAAGTTCATTTATTGAAATTATTTCCCAAAACCGCTATTGAAATTATTTCCCAAAACCGCGCTTTGCATTAGGCGCTTTTCACTTGACTTATTTTTTCGGCGGCATTATAATAAATATAAATTAAGGAAGATACCATAGGCTAAGGAAGATACCATAGGCAATTTTCGCCACGAGGTTTTTATATGATACAAGATTTACACGCGCATACCTATTATTCTTTTTGTTCGAAAGACACGCCCGAAAAAGTGATTGAAACGGCAATCCGTTCGGGTATTCAACAGCTTGGGATTTGCGACCATAACTACGGCGTAGGATGCGCTCGCACCGATTTTTGTTGGGGCAAAGGTCCTGCACTCGACGCCGATTACGGGCTGACACTGAAAAGATATTACGACCATATAAAGCTCCTGCAAGAAAAGTACAAAAATAAAATAAAACTGCTTTGCGGAATCGAGGTTTGCACGACGACGAAATACCCCGACAGCTACGTTTTACCGCATAGCGCGGACGTGTCCTTTTTCGATTTCTGTTTGGTGGAGAACCTCGACGCCCCCCTTTCGATTACCAAAGGTGATATTTTCGCTTTTGCCCGCCGTTGCGGCTGTCCGACAGGTATCGCGCATACCGATATGTTCTCGTTCATCAAAAACATTGGGGAAGAACCCTCCCGCTATTTCCGTAAAATGGCGGAAGCGGGAATCTTTTGGGAGCTCAACGTCAATTTTGATTCCCTCCATAATTTCAAAACGCACGACTACGTAAACGAGTTCTTCAAAAACAAAA
>JAZRBK010000189.1:0-2094 GCA_045635025.1 Candidatus Scatosoma sp. | reverse complement strand
CGTTTTCGGATTTGCAAAAATTTATTGACGCGCAAATCGTTTAAGTAGCTACGGAAATTTTCACCCAAATATGCGTTGAATATCCTCGCAAAATATTGCTTCGTAAACCCAAAATGTCGCGCAATCATTTCCACGTTGAGGTCTTCGTTATAATGCGCATCGATATAATTCAAAATGTTGATTATATTCATTTTATTCAACGAATCGCTCCGTTTTTCCGTTCCGTATTCCTCTGTCAACGCCAAAAACAATCGATTTGCATTTACCATAATTTTATAGTAATCTTCTACATATTTTTCTTTATGGTAATTCTTTTTCCACTCCTCAATAATGGAAAAAATCTTCGCATTTTTATCTGCATTTCGCATGAGCCTTGGCAGCCTTTGATTTGTGAAGTTTTGGTCGAAAAGCTCGAAATAACAAGAGCTTAAAACCAACATATACGCCTCGGCATTTTTACAGTTGCTATAAGAATGAACTTCAAAATCGTCCACGTAAATAATATCGCCCGACTCAGCAATAATTTTTTGTCCGCTGATAATGACTTCCTGCGGCCCCTGCAAACAAAATAAAAATTCTCGATTTTTATGAAAATGCGGAAGACAAGCTATTTCGTGCTTGAGTTCGCCTCGGAAAGTTTCGCCCGACCTAACAAAATAGCAATATCTGTCGGTATCGGCTATTTTTTCATAATAATTTGTTCCAGTTCCCATCTCATGCCCCTTTCAAGTTTCAAAAACTCTCATTTTTTATCTCTGAAATATTATTATATCAAAAAATAAAAGTTCCGTCAAGCATATAATTTTTGGCAAAAATAATTAATGCACTTCTACCATTCTGCCGTTTTCCAAACGGGACTTTTCCGCCGCAATCCCCATCAAATGGCTTTCAAGCGAGCTTTCCAGCGAAGTCTGCGTATCTGCCGCACCGATAATCATATTATACAGTTTTTCAATCAGTTGCGCATCGCCGCCGCCGTGCGCCATACCTGCTTCTACCAAGTCTCCAACGTTGATAAGTTCCGTTGTTCCGCCAAAAGTTTTTATTTCAATCGTACCAACTTCTTCGTTCAACACGATTTCCCCGAGCGTACCGAAAAATCTATAAATGCGCCCACCTTGGTGTGTAAAGCCCATCATCGTCAAACTTGCCGTTACGCCGTTTTCAAATAAAATATTACTCGTTTGATGCGAAACGACGTTATTATCGCAAGCAAATACACATCTACCGTAAAGACTTTCATTGCCATAAATTTCTCGTTCCAACTTCTCTACCGTAACAGGAAAATCTTTCGCAATGACGTTAAACGGCCAAACGTTTTCAGGTTTGCCTAGGTCAATAAATCTGTCGATATAAACACGTTTTGCACTGTATGTACAGCTTTCCATATAAGGACAATCTTTACAGCGCGCAGTAGCGCCCTTAGGCGCGTTTTCTTTCGTGAAATAGGTACAAGCACCAATCGAAGACACGGTTTTTGCCTTACTTTGCGCGTAATACTGCAACAAATCCAAGTCATGGCAGCATTTCGCCAAAATCATAGGCGTCGTTTCCTCACTTTTTCGCCAATTTCCACGCACGTAGGAATGTGCAACATGCCAATACGCCACTTGCTCCAACGCCTGTATATTGACGAGAGCACCGATTTTTCCTTCATCGAGCAACTGTTTTACCTTCACAAATGCCGTCGCATACCGTAATACATGACAAACAACAACTTTATTATTGTGTTTTTTCTGCGCTTGCATAAGGTTCAAACATTCTTGTTCGTTATCCGTAATCGGCTTTTCAAGTAAAATATCATACCCCAAATTCAAAGCCTGCAAAGTATGTTCATAATGCTGTTTGTCAAGCGTAGCAATAATAAGCACGTCGCTCCTTTTTTTCTTGAAAAATTCCGTATCGCTCGTAAAGCAATTTTCGCCCCCGATGCCAAACGTATCAGAAACGATTTTGAGTTCCTCTTCGTTAATATCGCAAAGAGAAACGATTTTGAACTTATCTTTTAATTGATTGATAAGCATGCCATAGGCGTGGAAGCCGCGGCTTCCACACCCAATGATGCTGACTGTTAATATTTTATCCATTAAACTT